>JBBQTJ010000206.1:0-6363 GCA_038213315.1 Planctomycetota bacterium | reverse complement strand
GGCACGGCGAAGGCCAGCAACCCCACGGCGCCGATCGTCAAACCGCGCCAGTGACGGGCAGCGAAGCGCACGGCGCGTTCTCCCGGCCCCTCGCGGTGCGCCGACACGGGCAGCCCGGCCTGCCAGCGGCGGAGGTCCTGGGCCAGGGCGGTGGCGTCGACGTAACGGTCAGCAGGGGCCGCGGCCAGCGCCTTCATGATGATGGCGACCAGACGCCGGGGCAGGCGGGCGCGTTCGCTGCGGGTTGGCGCATTGATGTCGCCCCGTCGCTTGCGGGCCCAGAATTCCTCGGGCTCGGCATGCCCCAGCGGCCGGCGTCCCCACAGCATGTGGAACAGGGTGGCGCCGGCGGCATACACATCGCTGGCGGTGGTGGCCCGCTCGCCCCGGGCCTGCTCGGGCGCCATGTAGATGGGGGTGCCGACCACGCGATGCGGTCCCGAACCCTCGCGGGCGCTGTCGATGGCGGTGCCCCAATCCACCAGCAACACTTCGCCGAAGTCGCCGACCATGATGTTGTCGGGTTTGACGTCCTGGTGGATGATGCCTTTGGCGTGGGCCGCCCCCAGGGCGTCCAGGACCTTCAACAGCACCGCCACCTGATCGCTTACGGTGGCGATGGTGCTGGCCCGTGGCGCGGGCAGTTCCAGCAGCTCACCCAGGGATCGACCCACCACCCGGCGCATGGCGAAGAAGGCATGACCGTTGGCGGTGAAGCCGAGATCATGGACCGGCAGGATGTTGGGGTGCTCCAGTCGGGCTGCGGTGCGGGCCTCACGCAGAAAGCGCGCCATGCGGCGGCCGTCTCCGCCATGGTGGAGCACCTTGACGGCGACCTCGCGGTCGAAGGACTTGTCGGTGGCGGCATAGACCAGACTGGTTGCGCCCTGGCCGATCAGGCTGGTCAGGACGTAGCGGCGATCCCGGCCTTCGGCCTGTACGGCCAATGGTCCCATGGGCATGGCTTGCCAGGTGCGCTCACTGACGTTCGACCCGGACGTGGCGGTCTCGGCATCACGCTGGGTGCGACCGAGATCGGATGGTACATCGGCAGGGGGCATATCCCCGCAGTATACCACCGGACCGGTGGCTGGTCGACCGTCGGTTGTCGACATTGCCAGCCCCGAAGTACAACCCGACCCGTGCAGCAATACCACGACCTCCTCCGTCTCGTGCTGACCCAGGGCCGGAACCGCAACGATCGCACGGGCACGGGGACGCGGGGGGTCTTCGGGCACCAGATGCGCTTCGATCTGCGGCAGGGCTTTCCGTTGCTGACCACCAAAAAACTGCATCTGCGCAGCATTGTCTGGGAGCTGATCTGGTTCCTGCAGGGCCGCACCGACAACCAATGGCTGAAGGACCACGGTGTCAGCATCTGGGACGAATGGGCCACCGCTGACCAGTGCGCCCGCTTTGGCCGCGCCGAAGGCGACCTGGGGCCGGTCTACGGCCATCAGTGGCGCAACTTCGGCGCCACTCGTCTGCCGGAGGGCAGCTTTGCGCGTGACGGCAAGGACCAGCTCGCCTGGGTCTTGGCCGAGATCATCCGCAATCCCGACAGCCGTCGCCTGATCGTCACCGGTTGGAATCCCAACGAAGCCGATCAGGTAGCCCTGCCGCCCTGCCATACCCTCTTCCAGTTCTATGTGCAGGACGGTGAACTGTCGTGCCAGTTGTACCAGCGCAGCGCCGACATCTTCCTGGGCGTGCCGTTCAACATCGCCAGCTACGCCCTGCTGACCTACATGGTCGCCCAGGTCTGCGGCCTGAAGCCCGGCGACTTTGTGCACACCCTTGGCGATGCTCACCTGTACAGCAACCACTTGGCCCTGGCCGAGCAGCAGCTGACCCGTGAGCTGCGTGCGACGCCCCGTCTCTATCTCAATCCTGCCGTGACCGACCTATTCGCCTTCGTCTTCGAGGACGTCACCATCGCCGGCTATGATCCGCATCCGGGGATCAAGGCGCCGGTGGCGGTATGAATCGACAGCCGTCGCGGAGTCTAATACAGGACGCACTCGGACGCCTGTATTTGCATTGGCTGTCTGATGTTTGACCCCGCGACCCCGCGACCCCGCGACCCCGCGACGGTGGTCCCATCGTCCGACCCCGCGACCCCGCGACCCCGCGACCCCGCGACGGTTGTCCCATCGTCCGACCCCGCGACCCCGCGACCCCGCGACCCCGCGACGGCTGTCCCCCTGTATCTCATCGCCGCCCTCGACGAGGACGGCGCCATCGGCAAGGGCAACACCCTGCCGTGGCACATCCCCGAGGACTTGGCCTGGTTCAAGCAGAAGACCAAGGGCCATAGCCTGGTGATGGGCCGGCGCTGCTGGGAATCGATCGGCTGCCGGCCGCTGCCGGGCCGGCCGACGGTGGTGCTGTCGCGCAATCCGGACCTGCACTACGAGAATGCCAAGGTCTATGGCACCATCGAGCATGCCATCGCCCATGCTCGCGTGCTGGGCGAGCAGCCGCCCTTCATCTGCGGCGGCGCGGATATCTATGCCGCCGCCATGCCGTACGTGACGCGCATGTATCTAACGGCGATTCCCGGGCGGCACGGCGGCGAGGTGCTGTTCCCCAGGTATGATGTTGGCGACTGGAGCGAAGAATTCGCCGTCCCCGGCAAGACTCCTGGCGTGATCTTCCGCGCCTATGCACGTCGCCTCTGACGCCACCCTCTGCACTGGTGCCCCATGTCACTTCGCGCCAAACGCCAACTCCCCACTGCCACCCTCGGCAAGCGCCGGCGGCAGCCGTTCACCTACGCGCCGAAGCTGCTGGAGGCTGTGCCCCTGGGCGGCCGCACGGCCTTGGCCGGCGTCGAACCCTGGGTCAGCAATGTGGTCGAGCGCTTCACCAGCCTGTGCCCGGTGACTGGCCAGCCGGACTGGGCGACGTTGGCGATCAATTACATTCCGGATCGTCTACTGGTCGAAAGCAAATCGCTGAAGGAATACCTGACCAGCTTCCGCATGCACGGCGACTTCCACGAGGACGTCTGCCGGGTCATCACCGATGATCTGGTGCGCCTGATGAAGCCGCTCTACATCGAGGTTGCCGGCCGCTTCGACAGCCGCGGCTCCATCGCCATCTGGCCCTACGTGCAATTCGCCCGCCCGGACCACGCCGAGGCGCAGGCCATTTTGCGCCATCGCCGGCTGAACTTCGTGCCCGGGCAATTGGTACCGCGCTGACGCGTCCGAGGCGCCACCGCGCCGTGGGCCTACTTGCCGTCCAGCACCCCGAAGACCCCGCTTTGCACGCGCGCCTGATTGAGGCGCTGTTCGATATCTTCGCGCAGGAAGGTGAGGCGCACGCCGTCGCCCTCAGCGCTGGGGCTGGCGACGATCTTGGTCCAGCCGATCACCCAGGTCAGGCCGGCGATCTCTTCGAGCTGGGGGATGCCCCAGCGCTCCAGGAAGCTGGCTCGGGCCTGGGCCAGATCTAGGTTGGTGGTGAGCAACGCTCCAGCAGCCAACTCGCCGCCGCGGAAGATCAGCGTCAGGCCGGGCTGGGGTTTGGCGATCACCCGGTCGGCGAGGCTGCGGTCAAGATTGGCTTCGGTCAGCCGGCCATCGGCGATCAGATCCGCCAGTTTGGCGCCCCAGGGGAAGCCGGCCAAGCCGTCGGCCTCCTTCGGCAGGTCGCGGATCTCGCCGCCCACCGAGATGGCATTGCGCACCGTGACCTTGCCGAACTCAGCCAGGCGCTGACCCACCAGCCAGGTCATGGGCACCTGCGGCAAGGGCACCTCACCGGTGATGCGCGGCATGATGGTGAAGATCACGTTGATCGGCTTGAGGGCCTGGCGTGGCGGTGCGACCGGGGCATCGCTGGCCGAACTGGCTGAGGGCGCGGCCGGCCGGACCCGCTCTTGCTCGCGGATCTGTGGGTCGCCCATCAGGCGCCACTGCTGGCCCGGGCCGACCGACAGGCCGTTCTTTACCGCGGTGGTGATGTCGACGCCCTCGATCTCGCGGGGCATCGAGGTGAACTCGATCCGCACCGGCTGATTGAAAGCGATCTCGCGCGCGGACACCGTCGCGTTGACCACGATGGGTCGGTCGTCAGCGGCGCTGGCGGCGCCGGCGATCAGGCAGAGCAGGGCAAGGACGGGCAGGGGGCGGTGGCCAAGCATGGGCGCCGGGTGTATCGTCCTTGGCGCAACAGTCATGCGGCAAGGGCGGATCCAACCAAACCCGGACCCCGGGCGTCACCGTCACCGCCGGGTGCGGCTTTGACCAGCGCTGCCCCGCTCCCATGCTGCCCCCGACCCAACCCCTTGCCAGGAGCCCCGCCATGGGAGCTGAAACCGGACCCGCCGCCCAAATCGACCCCAGCCAGCGCCACCGCGCGGGCCTTAGCTACCACAATCCCCTGGCGGGGAATCCCACCGACACTTTGAAGTACCCCGCCACGGTGCGCCGCGCCGATGGTTCCTCCCTGGCCGTCGCCTGCCCCAACGCCACCCGCCTGATGGTGGCGTTGATGGACATGGACGCGGTCACCGGCGGCGCAGCTTGCCACTGGGGCGGCCCTGCCGCCTTGGCCGAGCTGATGAGCTCCATCCACGGCATCATGTTCAGCGCCCCCGGCACCTGGCATCAGTCGTTCAATTTCCTCAATGACGCCGGCCACACCGAAAACGGCGTCTACGCGCTCAAGGCCAACTACGGCTTCGCGGGCGTCAGCATCCCCGATCTGCGCGGCTTCCGCAGCATCAGCAGCAAGCTTACCGGCCACGGTGAGAGCCACCTCTTTCCTGATGGAGTGATGGTTTCGAATGGCCCGCTGGGCAGCTCCTTGCCGGTTGCCCAGGGCCTGGCCATGGCTGACCGCCTGGCCAACGCCAAGCGCACCACCATCTGCGTGATCAGCGACGGCGCGATGTACGAAGGCGAAGCGAAAGAAGCCGTCTCGGCCCTGCCCGGCTTGGCCGCCAAAGGCTTGACCACGCCCTTCGTCCTCGTGCTGTCCGACAACAACACCAAGCTCTCGGGCCGCTGCGACGCCGACGCCTTCAGCATGGGCCCCTACTTCGACTCCCTGGCCACCCAGGGCTGGACGGTGGTGCGTTGCGAGAACGGTAACGACCTCCAGCAGGCCTTTGCCGCCACTGAAAAGGCCATCGCGACCGCTCAGGCTGATCCGACCAAGCCAGTGCTGCTATGGGCCAAGACCACCAAGGGTTACAGCGTCGCCAGCACGGTGAAATCCGCATCGGGCGGTCATGGCTTCCCGATCAGCAAGGTTGCCGATCTGCGTGCCTTCGTCAGCGAGATCAACAGCGGCAAGCCCCTGCCCGCCGAGTTCGAAGCCTGGCTCAAGGCCCAAGAGGACGTCGCTGCCGCCAAAGCTGCAAAGGCCGCCGCAGCGCCCGCCCCCGCCGCCGTGGCGGTGAAGAAGGACAAGATCCAGGCTGGCTTCCCCAAGGCGATGATTGCCGCGGCCGACAAAGGCCTGCCCGTGGTCAGCGTCAGCGCCGACCTCGCCGGCTCTACCGGCGTCGGCCCCTTCCGCGCCAAGTTCCCCCAGCTGTCCTTCGATATCGGCATCGCCGAGGCGAACATGGTCAGCGTCGCGGCCGGCTTCAGCAAGCAGGGCTACATCCCGGTGGTGGACACCTTCGCGCAGTTCGGCGTGACCAAGGGCGCCCTGCCCATCTGCATGGCCAACCTGAGCCAGGCCGGCGTCATCGCCGCCTTCAGCCACACCGGCTTCCAGGACGCTGCCGACGGCGCCAGCCACCAGGGTCTGATGTACCTGGCGATGAGCGGGGCCATCCCCCACACCCAGGTCTATTGCCCCGCCAGCGCCGAAGAGGCCGAGTGGGCCATGGGCTGGGCGATCCAGCACTTCGTCGACAGCCGCGCCGCCGGCAAGGCTCCTGACAGCATCCTGTTCTTCTGCGGTCGCGAAAACTTCCCGGTCACCCTCAAGCCCAGTGGCGTCGACTACGTCTGGGGTGGCGCCATGACCGTGGCCGACACCACCGCCGGCCAGGCCAAGACCGTGACCATCAGCGCGAATGGCAGCATGGTGGCCCAGGCCATCAAGGCCGCCGACCTGCTCAAGGCCACCGGCATCGGCGCCATCGTGCTGAACAACGCCCGCTGCAACGGCCCCGACCTCGCCGCGCACCAGGCTGCCCTGGCGCGCAGCGGCGGCCGCCTGATCACCGTGGAAGACCACCAGATCAAGCACGGCTGCGGCCAGTTGCTGGTCTCATCCCTGGTCGAAGCCGGCGTCCCGGTGCAGGCCAGGACCCTGGGCGTGCACGGCGAATTCGGCCAAAGCGCCTACACCGCCGACGAGCTGTACGCCAAGCACGGCATCGATGCCAAGGGCATC
>JBBQTJ010000205.1:0-6379 GCA_038213315.1 Planctomycetota bacterium | reverse complement strand
CCTCGCCGCCCACATCGATCCCATGTACGCCGAAGCCCTACGCATGGCCCAAGAAGCCGGCGTGGAGGTCATCGCCTACCGCGCCACCATCAGCTCTGGCAGCATCACTGTCGGCAGCGCCTGCGCGTTCAGCTCACTGAGTTGAGCGGACGGCCTTCACCCAGCCTGCGCGGGATTCTTGACGGAACCTGCTAACGCATCACTCGCGGTCATCATAATTCCCTACTCCTTCCGATCGCTGGAGCTTGCACCCTGTGTTATATGCCGGCCTTTGCCGACGCACACTGTCCCATTTATTTGACCCTGTAGAGAAAAATTGTTTCACGCTCAACTTTCCAAGTAAAATTGTATGTCTTCCCTAATGTGTTGAGCATGTCCGTGAGGGTTATACTTTCTGCCGTCACCGATACAGTAATGGTTAAAAGCCGTTCGTCGTAAATTTCGAGGGAGAGAGGATCAATCCCATCAATGAACTTACCGTTGCCATATGGATTCATTAGCAATTCCACAAGCTTAACGTTTTTAACATCAATGTCGAACTTGGTCTCCTGATCCAAAGCCACAAGCCCTGGTGGAAGGAAAGAAACGAGACAAAGAAGCGCTACAATTAGCGTCCTTTCCATTTGAAATAAAAGGAGGAGCGCCACCGTAACGCAGGCCACTTTGGCGCCCCGAACCCTCACTGGACTGCCACTTCAATAGACTCAGTGCCGGGAAAGTCAATTAACAGACGATTAGGAGCTCGCACCTTCAAACACTTTTCAGGAATGGCTGTCGACAACATGAACTCCGTGCCAACAGCAATGGGGACTAAGCATTGGTATCTAAAGTCATGGTACACGTTCACCAATGCCGGCGGTTCATTTTCGAAAACCGCAGTAATCTTGTCCGGCACAATCGCCCAAGAACCTTTTTGGTTAAATACATAGCATAGCTCCCCTCTCGCGACTAGCAGCATTACCATTTGAACCAAAATCTGACCGTCCTCTCGTGCCGCCTTAGCCGTGACGATGGACATCCACATCTTGGGCACTTTTTCATAGTATAAGCAAGCGACGATAGCAATAATGGCAATGGCACAAGCTGCCCCACAGACAACAGGCCTTGTCGCTAAAAGGCCGCGCATTGGAAGACTCGCAAGATATTGGAGATGCTGGCCATGCTGGTTTCCACTTAACGTTTCACTTCCAAGCATTCAATAAGTAATTCCAGGGTCGTAATACTGGAAATGTACATTCGCACCAGATGCCTCACCGCCGGATATTCAATACCAAGTCTGGCCGAGATGGCACTGCTTCGCCTTTCCCCTCGCGTCCATCCTGAGAGGACACTCGCTGGCCACCGGTCCTTCTGCGGTGTTTGACGTCGGTCATGTGGCAGCGCCACTCGACCGACGACCAACGCCGCAGATGGGCCGCTAGCGCCGGATGGAAACCCGCCAAACGATCTGGTCCATCCGGCGATAGTGGTCCAGCTGCAAGGCGGGAGAAGGGAGTGTGGCAGCGCCACTCGACCGACGACCAACGCCGCAGATGGGCCGCTAGCGCCGGATGGCTACGCTAAGCGCGCGAGAACGGCGAGGGCCATGCCAAGAACCAGGGTAATCATCATCCCGCGCAGCAGCAGGATGCCAAAGAATGGCACATCGTCCTCAACCACGCGCCCGCGGGCCAACTGCCAGCGGTACCAGGACTGTTGCGCCATGGCCAGCAACAGGCCCAGACCCGGCACTGCCAGCATGGCCAGGATGACCCCCATCAGCCCACCGCAGCGGCGGGTGGGACTGTCCACAGACCACGATCGGGCAGCACGTCCTGCAAGGGTCGCACCTGGTAGTCAGCTTGTTTGAGCGCGCGCAGGGCGCTGACCATGGCGGCGACGCTGGACAAGGTGGTGAAATACGCGGTGTTCGACACGGCGCAGGCGCTGCGGATCTTACCCTCGTCGCTGCGTCCACCACGATTGTTCGGGGTGTTGACCACGAAGGCCAGCTCGCGCAGGTGACCGAGCACGGTGTCGCCGCCGTCCTTGACCTTATTGAGCACCTTCACCGGGATGCCGGCGGTTTCCATCACCCGGGCGGTACCACGGGTCGAGCAGATCTGGTAGCCCAGGTCGGCGATCTGCTGGGCCAGGGGCAGCAGCGCGCGCTTGTCGTTGTCGCGCACGCTGATGAAGACCCGGCCCGACATCGGCACATTGGTGCCGGCGCCCAGCTGCGCCTTGTAATAGGCCTCGCCGAAGCCGGGGGCGTGCCCCATGACCTCGCCGGTCGATTTCATCTCGGGGCCCAGGACGGTGTCGACGCCGGGGAACTTATTGAAGGGCAGCACCGACTCCTTCACGCAGAAGTGCGGCGGATTGCAGCGAGCCTGCATGACCGGGCTGGTCATGCCCAGGGACGCGAGGGAACGTCCGGCCTGCACCAGCGAGGCGATCTTGGCCAGGGGCACGCCGGTGGCCTTGGCCACGAAGGGCACGGTGCGGCTGGCGCGGGGGTTCACCTCGAGCAGGTAGACCTCTTCGTTGCGGATGGCGAACTGCACATTCATCAGGCCGCGCACGTCAAGATCCTTGGCCAGGGCGGCGGTGATCTCCTTCATCAGCACGACGATGCGGTCAGCCAGGGAATACGGCGGCATCACGCAGGCGGCATCGCCCGAGTGCACACCGGCCTCTTCGATGTGCTCAAGCACGCCGCCGATGTAGATGTCGGTGCCGTCGTAGATCGCATCCACGTCCACTTCGATGGCGTTTTCCAGATACTTGTCGATCAAGACCGGCGCGCCCTGGGCCGCTTCCATGGCCAGACCGACGAACTTCCTGAGCTCATTGCGCGTGGGCACGATTTCCATCGCGCGGCCACCCAGCACGAAGCTGGGCCGCACCACCACTGGGAAGCCGATGCGGTCGGCGATGACCACGGCTTCGTCCAGGCTGCGGGCGATGCCGTTCTCGGGCTGCTTGAGATTGATGCGCTCCAGCGTGCTCTTGAACTGTTCGCGGTCACCGGCGCGCTCGATCGACAGGGGCGAGGTGCCGATGATGGGCAGGCCGGCTTGTTGCAGCGCGAGGCTGATATTGAGCGGAGTCTGACCGCCGAACTGCACGATCACGCCGTCGCACTTCATCACCCGGTCGATCTCGAGGACGTCCTCGGTGGTGACCGGCTCGAAGAACAGATGGTTGGAAGTGTCGTAGTCGGTGGACACGGTCTCGGGATTCGAGTTCACCATGATCACTTCATAGCCGGCCTCGCGCAGAGCGAAGGCGGCGTGGCAGCAGCAGTAGTCGAACTCGATGCCCTGGCCGATGCGGTTGGGCCCGCCGCCCAGCACCATGATCTTCTTGGCGCTAGTGCGCGGCGCTTCGCACTCGTCGTCGTAGCAGGAATAATAGTACGGCGTGTAGGCGGCGAACTCGGCAGCGCAGGTGTCCACCAGCTTGTACACTGGATGGATGCCCAACTGCCAACGCTTGGCGCGCACCTGATCCTCAGTGCTGCGCCACAGCACCGCCAGCTGGCGGTCGCTGAAGCCGTCGCGCTTGGCGGCGCGGAACAGGGCCGCGGTGGCGCCCTCAAGACTGCCGCCGCGCAGGCGCTGCTCGTGGTCGACGATGCCGCGCAGGTGACTGATGAACCAGGGGTCGATGCGCGTCGCGGCATTGATCTGCGCATCGGTGGCGCCCGCCTGCATGGCGTGGCGGACCTGGAAAAGGCGCATCGCGGTAGGCCGGGCGATGGTTTTGAGCAATTCGTCCAGGCGGGCCGGATCGCCGACGTCAGTCGCATTGCGCGGGCCGTAGCCGTTGGCGCCGATCTCGAGGCCGCGCAGAGCTTTTTGCAGGGACTCTTTGAAAGTGCGGCCGATGGCCATGACCTCGCCCACGGACTTCATCTGGTAGCCGAGAGTGTCGTCCGCCTCGCTGAACTTCTCGAAGGCGAAGCGTGGCACCTTGGTCACCACGTAGTCGATGGTCGGCTCGAAGCAGGCCGGGGTCTCGCGGGTGATGTCGTTGCGGATCTCGTCGAGGGTGTAACCGATGGCCAACTTGGCGGCGAATTTCGCGATCGGGAAGCCGGTCGCCTTGCTGGCCAGGGCGCTTGAACGGGACACGCGCGGATTCATCTCGATCACCACCATGCGGCCGGTGGCGGGGTCGGTGGCGAACTGGATGTTCGAGCCGCCACATTCGACACCCACCGCCCGGATGATCGCCAGCGACGCATCGCGCATGCGCTGGTACTCGCGGTCGCTGAGCGTCTGGATCGGCGCCACGGTGATGGAGTCGCCGGTGTGCACGCCCATCGGATCGAGGTTCTCGATGCCGCAGATTATGACCACGTTATCTTTGCGGTCGCGCATCACCTCAAGCTCGTACTCCTTCCAGCCGAACAGCGATTCCTCGATCGACAGCTCACTGGTGCGGGACAGCATCAAGCCGCGCTTGGCGATGGTCTCGAACTGCTCTTCGCTGGTGCACAGGCCGCCGCCCGAGCCGCCCATGGTGAACGAGGGGCGGATCATGCAGGCCGTGGGGCCGCCGGGCTGCCAGAGGCGCATGGTCTGCTTGACCGCGACCGCCTGCTCCCAGGTCATGGCCTTGTGGGCCAGGGCCATGTTCAGACCAAGCCCCTTGATGATGGTGGCGAATTCCTCACGGGATTCAGCGCGTTTGATCACTTCGTGGGTCGCGCCGATCATCTCGACGCCGAATTCTTTGAGGGTGCCGTCCTCGTACAGCGCCATGGCCGTGTTCAGCGCGGTCTGCCCGCCCAGCGTCGGAAGGATCGCGTCGGGACGCTCTTTGGCGATGATCTTGCGGACGGTGCCGGGGGTGATCGGCTCGACATAGGTGGCATCGGCCATCCCCGGATCGGTCATGATCGTCGCCGGGTTGGAGTTCACCAAAACGATGCGATAGCCTTCCTCGCGCAGGGCCTTGCAGGCCTGAGTTCCGGAATAATCGAACTCGCAGGCTTGGCCAATGATGATCGGCCCCGAGCCGACGATCAGGATGCTTTTGAGATCGGTACGCTTTGGCATGTCTGTCCCTATTGTTTCCGCGGCCGGTCTGACCGGGGCCCTACGGCTACGCCAGGGTCGGAATGACCCCGGCACCGCCGCCCAGGCAAAAACTTGAGGCACGCTAGGGCGGACAGGAAGGGCGCAAGCGGGAGGGGCGGGGGCAGTTAAGAAATGGAGTACGGGTTATGGTGGATGGGGTATGGTGACAGCCGAACAGCCGTCCGCGTGCGGGGGTTGTTGGCTGTTACCATAACCCATACCCCATCCACCATAACCAGGGTAGGCCCCTACCTAAACAACTCCCCCGCATCCCGCCGCAGCGAGACATAAGCGCCCAAGCCCAAAACCAGATGGTCGACCAGGGCCACGTCGACGGTGCGGCCGGCCTGCACCAGCCGACGGGTAACCTCCCGGTCGGCGGCGCTGGGGCTGGGATCGCCACTCGGGTGGTTGTGCACGGCAATGGCGGAGACGGCTCCGGCGGTCAGGGCAGCGCGGAAGAAGGCCCGTGGACCGGCGTCGGTGCCATCCACATCGCCCTTGCTGACCACGCGCGGTGCGCCAATCAGACGGCTCTGACGGTCCAGGGGCAGGCACCACAGCTCCTCGTGGGCCATGCTGGCGGCGAAGGGTGCCAGGAGGGCGACCACCGCCTCGGGCTCGCGTAGCAGTGGACGTTCGCGCAGGGTGGCGGCGGCCAGGCGGCGGCCCAGCTCGAATGCTGCTGCCAATTCGGCGGCCTTGGCCGGTCCCAGGCCGTGCAACCCGGCGAGGGACTCCACCGGCAGGCGGGCCAGCCCGGCCAGGCCGCCTTGTTCGCGCAGATGCCGTGCGGCCAGCTCCAAGACGCCTTCGTCCTCGATGCCGGTGCGCATGAGCAGCGCGATCAGTTCCGCATCGTCCAGGCAATCGATGCCGCCGCGCAGGGCTTTTTCACGCGGACGCTCACCCTCGCCTAGCCGCTCCAGGGCGGTGGCCACCGGTGCGGCGATGGCGAGCAGATAGACCTCCCGGGCCTCGGGCTGCCAAACGCCCTCGCGCACCTCACCGCCACGCACCAGCCGGCCCAGCAGGTCGGCCGCATCCCAATGCGGCACCCCTGCCGCCACCAGGGCGCCCATCTCCACCCGCTCCAGGGCGAGCGCGGCGCGCAGGAAACGCCGCGTCGGCTCGGTGCGCTGGATCAGAGCAGCAGCGAGCACGGTCATGGCAGACGGGGCGGCACGAGCACCGGTATCAACAGCATCACCCCGGCCCACAGCGCCAGCAACACCACCAGGACCACCAGCAGCCGGCGATGATTGGGGACGGGCAATCTGGCGGCCGCTGCCTCGGCCTTGGCTTGGGCC
>JBBQTJ010000204.1:0-6456 GCA_038213315.1 Planctomycetota bacterium | reverse complement strand
GGAAGCTGGCCTGGGCGACAGACGGCGCCGGCGCCGGCCGAGCAGAACGAGCAGGACGAGCGGCACGCTGGCGCTGGGCAGGCTTTTTCATGAGTGGCGGCTCCATCCCGCAAGGCTGGGATTCATGACGGTGAAGCAGTGACACCGGTTTGAGTTGATGGTCACCATCGAAGAAACGGGCTGCTCGGCAAGCAGTCATATTGGAATGTGCCGCTGAACGTGAGGGCGCCGATCACCGCACCCAGGGCGGAGATGACCGTCCTTGCGACCGCGGCACCGAAAGCGGCAATCCTCTGCTGAGCCAGGCGCAGCCCGTTCACCAGGGCGCTGTCATCGGCGAATCTAGGCGCGACCCACTCGTAGGCCGCTGGCGCCGGCCATCAGAGCGACCTTTGCATTGTATCGACAGGTGTATATACTTTTATAATGGTCCATCACGCTCGCATCTTTCGCAACGGTGGCAGCCAAGCCGTTCGTTTGCCCAAGGCCTGCCGCTTCCCTGACGGTGTTGATGAGATCATTGTCCATCAGGACGGACGCCGCATCGTGTTGGAGATGCCCGATGCCTGGAGCAACGAGTTCTTGGCCTGTCTGGGCGCCTGGCAGGAGCCGATCGTCCGTCCCAAGCAGACAATGGTGAGCAAATCGCGGGATCCTTTCGCGTGAAGTACCTGCTTGATACTGACACGGTCAGCTTCGCCCTGCGTGGCGAAGGGAGGGTTGTCGAACGGATCCGCGGCCAACCCGCCACTGACCTCAGGGTGAGCGCCATCACCGTCGCCGAATTGCGCTTCGGAGCCGACCTGCGCAAATCCAACCGCTTGCACAAACTCATCGAGGCGTTCACCATGGGAGTGCGTCCACTGCCCGTCGATGAGCGCGTCGCCCGGCGCTATGGATTACTGGCCACCAGCCTGCAGCGGCATGGTCAAGTGATCGGCAATTTTGACTGCCTGATTGCAGCGCATGCCCTGGCCGAGGGGTTGACTCTCGTAACCCATAACCAGCGCCACTTCGGGCGCATCCGCGGCCTGAAGCTAGAGGACTGGTATGCCTGAACAGAAACCCGCAGGGTCCGGCGTCCGTCGGTTGTTCATGAAGCATCTGCTCCAGCGCCTCTGGAAGGCGGAGGAGGACATCAAAGCTGGATGATGCCTACCGCAAGCCCAGGTCTTCAGCCAGTTGCGCAAGCGATTGAATGACCGCAAGCGATCCACCGGAGGGTAATAGCACCTCACGCGACCTCACCCTTCTGGGCCGACAGTTTCTTTCGCCGAGCCCTGTTTTTGTGGAATAATGGGCGCAGGCCATCCGCAAAACATCCTGGCTGTCTTACAGCCTGGATGAAGGGCGACAACGGTCGCGGGGGCCTGGGGGCCAAGCCCCCGATGAAACCGGCGGCTCCGCCGCCCCGACCGCCGAGCCCTGGTTTTGCGGAATAATGGGCGCAGCCCATCCGCAAAACATCCTGGCTGTCTACAGACAGGATGAAGGGCGACAAAGGTCGCGGGGGTTTGGGGGCAGGGCCCCCGATGAAAAAGCTGGTCGGGGCGACAGGATTCGAACCTGCGACCTTCTGGTCCCAAACCAGACGCTCTAGCCAAGCTGAGCTACGCCCCGATGAGGCGGGGCAGTCTGTGAGCCGGAGGCACCGCGTCCAGCAGCAGGGCGGGCCTCGGCCGGGTGGGGGTGGGGGCCTGGGCGGTGATCAGCAGCTTGTCGGTCCAAAGCTCGCCGCCTTCAGCAGACCAGGGATTTGAGTTGACCATGGCACATCGGGGATCGACCGTCTGCCCATGACCGATATTCCCACGTGGGCGCCTGGCGGCGGCCTGAGGTTCCAGCTTCTCGCGACTAGCGGCAAGGCGCGTCGCGGGCGTTTTGTCACGGCCCATGGCGTGGTCGAGACCCCGGCTTTCATGCCGGTGGGCACCCAGGCGGCGGTGAAATGCGTCCTGCCCGCGCAGGTGGCCGCCACCGGGGCCCAGGTGGTTCTGGCCAACACCTACCACCTCGGGATCCTTGATCGGACTCAATTGGTGGAACGTCACGGGGGGCTGCACGGCTTCATGCACTGGGATCAGACCATCCTGACCGACAGCGGCGGCTTCCAGGTCTTCAGTCTGCCGGATCGCGAGATCACCGAAGAAGGCGTGCGCTTCCGCTTCCGCAGCGGACGTACCGATGCCGAGGGTGAAGGCGAACCGGCCAGCCTTTCGCCAGAGAGCGCGATGGACATCCAGCGCCGCCTGGGCGCGGACATCGTCATGGCCTTCGACGAGTGCGTCGATCACCGCGCCGAGCAGCACTATGTTGCCGAATCGCTAGAGCGCACCCACCGTTGGCTCAAGCGCTGCATGGCGGTTCCCCTGCAACCGCACCAGCATCTCTTCGGCATCATCCAGGGCGGCATGGATCTGGAGCTGCGCGCCCGCGCGGTGAAACAGCTGACGGCCCTGGATCTGCCAGGCTATTCCATTGGCGGCGTCAGCGTCGGCGAAGGCCACGAGTCGATGGTGCGGGTGGTGCGCCATACCGCCCCATTGATGCCGGTGGACAAGGTGCGCTACCTCATGGGCGTGGGTCTGCCCGAGGATCTGGTGGCCTCGGTCGAATGCGGCATGGACATCCACGACTGCGTCATCCCCACGCGCTATGCCCGCGAAGGCACCTTGTTCACTTGGGATGGCAAGATGCGTATCCAGGACAAGAAATTCCGCAAAGACCGCTATGCGGTGGATACCGCCTGCACCTGTGCCACCTGTGGCGGCGGCTTCAGTCGCAGTTACCTGCGGCATCTCTTCTTTGCCGACGAGCCCTTGTACGGCACCCTTGCCACCATCCACAATCTGCACTTCTACCAGGACCTGATGCGGGCCATGCGTGAGGCCATCGCTGCCGACCGCTTCGCAGCCTGGGCGGAAGGTTTTCGCACGCGCTACTTCGCCCGTCGACATCGGGACGATTGATCATGCGGGTGGTGCTGGTCCAGACCGGCCGGCTGCGCGATGCCGCCATCGCTGAACTGGTGGCGGAATACGTCAAGCGTTTTCGTCGTTTTGGCCAGCTCACCGTGGTCGAGCGCGAGCCGAAAGGGGAAACGCCGCTCTGGCCAAGCAGCGCCCGTTGGAAAGTGGCCCTGGACGAACGCGGCCGCACCTGGGACAGCCCCGCCTTCGCCAAACAACTCCAGGATTGGACTATGCGCCATGGCGAGGTCGCCTTCCTGGTCGGGGCCGCCTATGGCCACCACGCCCCCAGTCTGGCGAGCGCAGACGCCACGTGGTCGCTCTCGCCGCTGGTGTTCCCTCATCAGGTGGCCCATCTGCTGGTGGCAGAGCAATGCTACCGGGCGGCCACCATTTTGGCCGGCACCGGCTACCATCATGGTTAGATCTGCCTCACTGGCGTGACCGACATCCGGGCGCACACTGCGTCCATGGATCGCCGCGCCTTGATCGAAGCTGCATTGTTGCGCCGCAACTACGCTGCTCATCTGGTCGAGCGCATTGAACGGTTGCTGGACGGGGTTGAGGATCGCCGCCGTCTGCGCTGCTGCGCGTCGGGCTGTTTCGTGTGCAATCAGGTGCTGCTGACGGTGGTCGCTGAGGTCGAGGCTGGTTTGCACCCCGGCGCCGTGTCGCCGTCGGTCGATGGAATCGCCTAAAGCAACGCGGGCACAAGCTGGATGCGATCACCGTCAACATCGACTGACCGCCGCTCTACCGCCAATTCGGCTGCCGCAGCACCACCAGGTCCTGGCGCATGGCCAAGCTGCGGGCGGCGAGGTGGTCGATGAACTCGTCGGTGGATAGCGTGCTGTCGAAGCGCATGCGCCGCCGCAAATCTTCAAAGCTCAACGTGGTTGCAGCGGTTGGAAAGGGCACGACCAGCAGCGTCAGATGCAGCGTGGTGGTCTTGTCGTTATCATCCCTGCCCGACAGGTCGAAGCAGCCCAGTACCCGGAACCAACAACCGGGCATAGGCGGGTAGGGGAATAACTCGTCTTCATAATCGGTTATGCCATTCGCAGAAACGGTTTCGGGACCGTCGTTGGGGTCACCATTCCCGAGATAATCCAGAGGTTCGGCTGGCTGGCCCGGATGGGATGTATTGCCGCTATCCAGCCGCAGCTCATGGATCAACGACGAGGCCGCCAGGGCCCCGCGCGTGGTGGTCTCGGCCAGGTGGCGATAGCGCATACCCGACAGGAACAGGCCATAGGCCGCGGTGAAGCCGATGATGAACACGCCCGTCGCCACCAGCAGTTCAAGCAGGGTAAACGCCTGGCGCACCCGACCCACACTCTGGCGGTAGGCAGTAGGCGGCTGGCGATGAACCTCGGTTGGCATGAACAAGAAGCTACGGTCGACAGACTCGCTTCGTTGACTCATCCGTGTCGCCACCGACCCCGCGACCCCGCGACTCCGCGACTCCGCGACTCTGCCGACGGCTGTCCAATTCATGCCACCAACGCCCCCAGCAGCGCGCGATGCCGCGCCACCGTGTCCCCGGCCGTCAGGGTGCATTCGATGAGGGTCAAGCCCGACGCCTCGGCAGCCGCATCCAGGGCTGCCTGCAACGAGGCCCGGGCTGCGACCCGGCCATAGACCAGGCTGAACTGGTCAGCCACGGCCCGGAAATCCAGACCATGACTGGCCCGGACCCACTGCTCATAGCCAGGCACTTGGGACACCGGCAGGAAGTCGAAGATACCGCCACCGCCATTGTTCAGCACCACGATGGCCCCGCGGGCCCCGACGTCCTCTGCCGCCGCCAGGGCGGGCAGGTCATGGAGCATGGCCAGATCGCCGCACAGCAGCAGTCCAGGTTGGCGATGGTGGCGGCATTCGCCTAGGAAGGTGCCCAGAGTGCCGTCGATGCCGTTCAGGCCACGATTGGCGTGGATCGGGCGCTGCCGGTCGGCGGGCAGGCAGTGCAGATT
Organism: Planctomycetota bacterium; assembly: GCA_038213315.1. GTDB lineage: Bacteria > Planctomycetota > UBA11346 > UBA11346 > UBA11346 > JBBQTJ01. The sequence continues at coordinate 1,511 of JBBQTJ010000204.1, read as the reverse complement.
GCCATGGCGGATGGCCATCGACGAGGCCAGGTGCAGGAAGCGGAAGCCGGGATGGGTGCAGGCGAGATGGGCAGCCAGGACTTCGCCCCAGGGCTCGGCGCTCATGCTCGCGGCCAGCAGTCCACGGGCGTGGCGTTCAGCGGTGAGCCACTGGTCGTGCCAGACCTTGTCGCCGCTGTGCAGACGTTCGCCCAGCGCCTTCCAGGCACTGCTGCTGGGCCGTTCGATGGCCGCCCAGGCCCGGGCCAAAAAATCCTGGTTGGCGCCGGGCTCCAGGGCCAGCCACGGACATTTGGCGCGGTCGAGCCATTCATAGACGCCGCGCGACAACGGCACCACCCCCACCTGGATGATCAGCTCAGGCGTCTGGCGTCCCATCGGGCCGCCGACCAGGGCATCGCCCAGGGCGACCAGACCGGGGCAATTGGCCTGGCGCAGGCCGCTCGCCGCGTCGGCGAGCACCGGGAAGCCGGTCGCGGCCGCCAAGCGCGCCGTCGCGGTGCAGTCCACGCCAGTGGCCCCGGCGACGATCACGCCCCGTAAGCCAGGCTTCAACCAGCTCCAGGCCGCATCGGTAAAGGTCTCGTCGCTGACCGGATGATCAGCGACCCGGGTGTAGGGCTGCTCGCCGCGGCCGTGAAGCGCCTCGGACGACAAGGGCCCGGGCACGAAGGACGGATCCGGCAAGGGCGGCAGGGGATCGCGCAGGGGGACATTGAGATGGACCGGCCCAGGACGCTGGGCCAGGCGCGAGACCTGGGCCCGCAGGGCGCGGAGGGTGGCATCGGTCGCCGTCGGTTCGCCCAAGGCGACGGTCTCGGCGTAGGGCGACAACAGACCGACCTGGGCCATGGTCTGCGGCGCGCCGCAACCGTGCAATTCCCACGGACGATCGGCGGTGATGACCACCAGCGGTATCCCGGCGGCGTGGGCCTCGGCCACGGCGGGCAGCAGGTTCGCGACCGCCGATCCGCTGGTCACGCAAATCGCCACGGGCCGGCCCGAAGCCCGGGCTTGGCCCAAGGCCAGGAAACCGGCGCTGCGCTCATCAACATGGCTGATCACGGCCAAGCCGACGCCGGCCATGGCGAAGAGCAGGGGGGCATTGCGACTGCCTGGACACAGCACCGCCTGGCGCACCCCGGCGCGCAGCAACTCCTCGGCAATGCAGCGGGCCCACAAGGCATTCAGGTTGGGATCGGTCATGGCGCGCATGATGGCGCCACGGGACTGCTTGTCACGGGTGGGGCGGTGCGGGCGACGGGACCGCTGGCGGTGCACCGCCCCCTGGGGATTGGCCATCTGCCCGTGTGCAGGAGTCGTCCAGACCTCGTCTGCCCACCCGGAAGGAGGCGTATTCCGCCTGTAAATAGAGCCTGTCCCTAAAGCAAAATTATTGGGGTAATCAGCACGCTTAGTTCTCAATTCGATCGTCATAACCAGTCAATATCGATCAACGTGGCGAAATCGGCATCGTATAACGTCCATGCCGACCGCCCCAGCGCCCCTTT
>JBBQTJ010000203.1:0-6471 GCA_038213315.1 Planctomycetota bacterium | reverse complement strand
GCTCGAAGGCGGCCAACAAGTGCAACGCCGCCGGCCCGGCCAGGCCCAGGGCCGCCTGACGGTTGGCCGGGGCGCTGACCAGGGCTAGGTCCTGGCCATCGACACGCTTCAGGCGGACCGTCGCGCCATGGTCGGCGACCTCCAGCATCAGGCGGGCTTGCAGCGGCAGGGGCTGGTCGCTGTGCGCCACCACCGCTCGGCCGCGCACTGCCAGCAGCACCTCGCCCTTGCCCAGGTCGGCCAGGACCCGCGCCTCGACGATCTCGCCATCGACCAGATCAAGGCTGCCGCCCAGGACCGGTGGTGGCGGCGCCGTCGACGTCGCGTTGGTGCGGGCAACAGCCATGGCTCAACAGGCCCGGTGCTGCGCCGTCAGACCAGTTCCCGGCCAAGGCGCGAACGCAGCGCCGCCATCACCCGGGTGTGGATCTGGCAGACCCGGCTTTCGGTGACGCCCAACACCGCGGCGATCTCCTTCATCAGGAGGTTTTCAAAATAGTAGAGCTTCACCACCATGCGTTCTTGATCGGTCAGGGTCTGCAACGCCTTCACCAGCATCTCACGCTGATCCTGCGACTCCAACTCGCGGGCGGGATTGTCCTCGGCCCGTGGGCGGTCGGGCAGGAAGCTGCCCAGGGAATCCTCGTCGCCGATCGGCGCGTCCAGCGACACCTGGCTGGCCAGATGGGCGCCCCGCTCAAGTTCCGCCAGTTCGCTTTCGGGGATGCCCAGATGTGCGGCCAGCTCAGCGTCCGACGGCGTGCGACCAAGGCGCTGCGCCAATACTTCGACGCCCTGCTGATAGGCCTTGGCCCGGTCGCGGGCCGAGCGCGGCACCCAATCACGTTCACGCAGCTCGTCGATCACCGCGCCGCGAATGCGCAGCACGGCGTAGGTCGAGAAGGCATTATCGCGGCTGGGATCGAAGCGCCCCAGGGCGTCGATCAGGCCGATCACACCGGCATGGAACAGATCCTCGCGGTCGACACTGGGCGGCAGATGGGCCGCGATGCGGTCGACCACCGTATGGACCAGGGGCAGATGGCGCAGGATCTCGGCTTCACGCGCCTGCTGCACGCCGACGCCCGCGACTTGGCGATAGGCCTTCAGGCCGCCGTGCGAATGTTGCGTGCTGGTGGTCACCGACGGCCCGCCGTCTTGGGTTTGGTGCTGGTCTTGGACTTGGTCGCGGTCGCCTCGACCGCCTGCACGGCGGCCAATTCACGGTCGGCTAGATCAGCGGCCATGCGTTCTTCAACGACGCCCGTGACCAGATGCAGCAATTTCCCGCCCAGCCAGGCCGCGATCATCGCCCCCAGGGCCGCCCGCCACGCCACGGTGAACGGATCCTGGCCCAGGAACAGCCCAAGGCCGATCCAACCACACCCGATCCAGGCAAGGATCCGGGCCTGTAAGGCGAGGAGATGAACTTCCACGATAGACCGCCTTCGGGGACTGGGCTGAAAGCCAGCATACCCCTGGTGGGACCAGAACGCAAATGGACGGCCAATGTTGAACGTGACTTGGCGGCGCATCACTTGAACTGACCCACCCTCTGCCCCCGGCCCATTGGCTTGCCAGTTGCGTCCACCCCCTGACCGGAGGTATAACCATGCCAGCCATGCTGAAGGACGATGAGATGACCAGCATCACTGTTGAAACCCTGATGAAGGGTACGATCGATGTCCCTGAACAGGACGTCATCACTTTCTCTCAAGCCCTGCTCGGTTTCGAGCAACGGCATCGCTACATCATTCTGCAGACCCAGCCTGGCCCGCTGTACTGGCTGCAATCGATCGAAGATCCGCGACTGGCCTTCTGCCTGCTGGCGCCCTTCGAGACCAACCTGGACCCTGATTTCGAGATCGGCCGGCAGGAGGTCGAAGATCTTCAGGCTTCGGGCGCGACCGAGATCACGGTCTACACCATGGTGGTCCTGGACCGCGATCCCCAGCAGATGCGCACCAATCTGCGGGCCCCGCTGCTGGTCTGTCGCCGCACCGGTCTCGGCAAGCAGGTCGTCTTCACCGACGAGCGGCTGTCGGTGCAATTCTTTTTGAAGGACATCCCGCAGGCCAAAGCGAAGAGTCGCTAAGCTCAATGCTCATCCTCACTCGTCGCATCAAAGAGAGCATCGTCATCGACGGAGAGGTGGTGGTGACCGTGCTTGAGGTCAGCGGCGGGCAGGTGCGCCTGGGCATCGAGGCGCCACGCAGCCACAGCATCTACCGGCAAGAGCTGGCCGACGCCATCGCGCGCGAGAACCGCGGAGCCCTGGCCACAGACGCCCATGCGGCCGATATCCTTTCGACGCTCTTCCCGCCGGCCAAGGATGCTCCATGACGCTGAATCGTGCCTCGTTAGAGGAAATCATCGACCGCGTGCACACCGTGCCCAGCCTCCCCGAAGTGGTGACGCAAGTCTGCCGCTTGGTGAACGATCCCGCTGCCACGGTCAATCAGGTTGGCGACATCATGGTCAAGGACGCGGCCATGGCGGCTAAGATGCTGCGCATGGTCAACTCGGTCTACTACGGCCTACCCGAGCCGGTGCACAGCCTTGAAAAAGCAGTGATGATCCTGGGCTTCAAGACCATCCGCTCCATCGCCCTGTCGATCGGCGTGCTCAACCTGTTCCAGCAGCAGACCGCCCAGTTCAACATGAAGATGTTCTGGGCCCACGGCGCGGTCAGCGCGTGTCTCTGCCGCATGATCGCCTCTAAGGCGAAGCTCTGCGATCCCGAACTGGCCTTCACCATCGGCCTGCTGAAAGATCTCGGGAAACTGCTGCTGGTCGAAAATGCGGCGGAAGAGACCCGCGCGATCATCGCGGTGGCTAAAGAATACAAACTCAGTTTCCATGCCGCTTCCCGCGAAGTGATGGACACCGACGACGCCGAGATTGGCGCCTGGCTCTGCGAAAAGTGGGAACTTGAGCCCCAGATCATCGACACCATCCGCTTCCAGAACCGCCTGTCCGAGGCCAAGGACACCAGTCTGGCGGCGATGTGCCAGTTCAGCGAATACCTTTGCGGCCTGAAAAAGATCCGGGTCAGCGGCAGTTGCGACGAACCCAGCCTGGACCCCAAGGTGTGGGTCTATCTTGGCCTGGACAAAACCAGCCTGGTCGGCCTGCTGACCACCATCAACGACGAAGTCGACCACGCCAAGCTGATCCTGCAGATCGCCGCGTAACCGCTGGCGGCGACCAGCTTGGCGAGCTGTGGATGCCGGACCTACGCAGCCTCCGTGCAAGGCACTTGAGCCGTTGCGCGACTAAGCCACTGGCTTAGTATGCCGTCATCCGGTTCGAATGGAATCCCGCCAAGGAAGCTGCAAACCAGGCCAAGCACGGGATCTCGTTTGGGACCGCCACGTCGCTCTTCACCAGCGGGGCGGACTACCTGGAGATCAACGACGAGGGCCACGGCGACGAGGAATCGAGGTGATCGCTATCGGCCCCATTGCCAAAGGCGTCATCATGGTCGTCTTCACCGAGCGCAGTGAGGAGACCATTCGCATCATCAGTGCACGCAAGGCGACCAAGTTGGAAATCCGGCTCTATCGAACCTATATGGAAGGTGCACCATGACCGAGCGAGAACTGACCGCCGCCGACTTTGCCAAGTCCATTCGCCATAGCGTTCGCGCTCGTCTCATGGAAGGCCGCATCACGAATGGCAGCGACATCGTCGCCCTACGCCGCTTCACGGGGCTCACCCAGCAGGCCTTCGCCGAGGCACTGGGCATCAGCGTGCACACCTTGCGCAACTGGGAGCAGGACCGACGTCACCCCGAAGGGCCGGCGCTGGCCCTCCTGCGCGTCGCCGCCCGTCATCCCCAGGTGCTCAAGGAGAACCTGGCTGCGGCCGTGTGACCCGTCTGTAGTTCGCCTGGCCTCTGTTTGCGCTCAACGCCGGGGTTGCGTGGCCTCGCACCGGGCACCTACCGGTGTCATTGGGTGGATCCCTGGACTGGCGAGGACGTCGCCGTGACGGAGGTGCAGGCGGCGAATGGGACGGCGAGCATGGAGCTGGCGCCGACCTTCGCGCTGCTGCGACGGGGACGTCTGGAGTTTCCTGCGGTGACGCGCCTGGATCGTGGCCAGGACCTGGCTTTTCATCTCGTGCTGTCGCCGTGATGTCGACTCCGGGTCGAGCTTCCCACCTGCCGTTTCGCGCAGTACCGCTGGCCTATCGGCCGGAGGGCCCTACAGAGTGCCTATGGGCAATCACGACCAGCTTCCGCATCAACTGCCGCCTGAACCTGTTGCGCCGTTGCCGATCCTGCGGCTGATCTCGCCGTTCACCCGTTTCCTGCACTTGTCATCGGCGGGCGGCATCCTGGTGCTGGTCTGTACCGCCGTCGCCTTGGTGGTGGCCAACAGTCCCTGGAGCGCCGGCTTCAATCACTTGCTGCATTATCCGATCGGCTTGGTGCTGGGCGGGACGACCTACGAGAAATCGTTGTGGCACCTGATCAACGATGGGCTGATGGCGGTATTCTTCCTGCTGGTCGGCCTGGAGATCAAACGCGAACTGTTGCTTGGTGAGCTGCGCGATCCGCGCAAGGCGGCCCTGCCCTTGTTCGCTGCGATTGGCGGCATGGCCGTGCCGGCGGCGATCTTCGCCGTGCTCAACCATGGTGGCCCTGGTGCCGGTGGTTGGGGCATCCCCATGGCCACCGACATCGCTTTCGCCCTCGGCATCATGCGACTGAGCGGCCGCGTGCCGGCTGCCTTGCTCGTGTTCCTCGCCGCCTTGGCGATCATCGATGACCTTGGCGCGGTGGTGGTGATCGCGCTGTTCTATACCAGCAGCATCTCGCTGCCGGCCCTGGCGTTGGCGGCGGTGGCCTTCGTCGGACTGCTCGCCCTGGGGCGCTCTGGGGTGCGTCATCCGCTGCCCTTCATTCTGGGCGGCGTGGTGCTGTGGCTGGGCATCCTCAACTCGGGGGTGCATGCCAGTGTCGCTGGGGTGTTGCTGGCCCTGACCATCCCGCTGCGCGGCATCATCGATCCTGATCACGGCATGCGCTGGGCGTCCGAATTTTCGGCCGCCGAGCTGTCCTCGCCGAATACCGGTGACACGGTGGAGCGGTTGGCCTATGGGGTGAACCGCGGACGCAGTCCGCTGGTGACTTGGGAGCATGCCTTGGGCCCCTGGGTCAATCTCGTCATCGTCCCGGTCTTCGCCCTGGCCAATGCCGGCGTGGTCTTTGATCGCGCCATGCTCGGCGCCTTCACCGATCCGGTGTTCTGGGGCATCAGCCTTGGCCTGGTCCTGGGCAAGCCCATCGGCGTGGTCGGAGCCAGCCTGCTGGCGGTGCGGCTGGGCTGGGCCTCGGTACCGGACAGCCTGGACCGTGCCGGCCTGATCGCCGCCGGGGTTTTGGCCGGGGTTGGCTTCACCATGGCGATCTTCATCTCTGGTCTGGCCTTTGGCGAGCATGACGCGGCGCACCAGGCCATCGCCAAGGCGGCGATCCTTGCAGCGTCACTGGTTGCCGGCGTGACTGGTTTCGTGCTGTGCCGGCGGCTCAGCCGGAGCTGACCGCCGGCGTCCCGGGGCGATGCCCCGGGACGCAGCGACTCAGCGGGACAATTCAAGGAAGAAGATCAGCGTGTCGGCCGAAATGCTCAGCGCTCCAGTCGCGCCAGTCTCGCCCAAGGGCTGACCGTCGCAGCTGGCCAGGGTGATGGCCACGTACACGTTGTCCTTAGCCACCGGAGCGGGCATGCCCGGCGGATTCTTCAAGGCGCCGTTCTTGGCGTGGATGTCGGACGAGATCTCGCTGACGAAGAAACCGGTGTAGGACGGCAGGGCCTTGAGCCTTGAAATCGCAGTCGGATTCACACGGAGGACCAGAGGAACCAGAGGTGGAAAAGACTTGGGGCAAGGAACGAGGCTCACCCTCCGGGTGAGTGCAGCTCTCGGCGCATCACTACGCGCAAACCCTTTCCCTCGCAGGTCACTCAGGTGCTCAGTGTGAATCCCATCGCCGATTTTAGGTTGATAGAGGTGCCGTGGCTGACCGCGTCGGCCTCGTGACCTGGAACCTTCGGAATCGAACAGCGGCAGGTGATAGCCATGGGGTTTTTGGTCACCAAGCCGGGCGTGTTCAAGCCGGTCAGGCCCAGGTGGAGATAAATAATGAGCGCACCCCAGGTGTGCCCGAAATGAGTGATCCGTAGGTAGTCTTTTTCCGGCGGTGACACCGGAGACGCAACGACTACTTCTCGATTTAGCGCCGGCGTCCGCATGCTCCTGGCATGCACCGTCATCATCGCGGATTTACAATTCATGTCCGCTTCCTGTCCGGCGCGGTGCCAATCGCTATCGCCTGCCTGCTGCTGCTCGTGGGCGCCGCACCAGTCCGGGCCCAGGATGCGGCTCTGCAGGCTGCCTGCGCCGATCTGGGTCGGACGGTGCCGGGTGTCGCCATCCAGATCGACCCGCAGCTTGGTGTCGCCA
>JBBQTJ010000202.1:0-6494 GCA_038213315.1 Planctomycetota bacterium | reverse complement strand
CTGGTCAGCGGGCCAGGAACCGCTCCACCGCGGTCAGTGGCAAGCCGGTCAGACGCTTCTGCAAATCCAAGGCGATCGGCATCAATAAGGCCCGATCCAGATATTGGCTGTCCAGCACCACGGTGCACAGCCGGTGCTGGATCAGCTCTTCACGTTCAATCGGTGTGGTCCCTTTTGCCTGGCGATCCAGTCGACGGGCCAGGACGGTGAGCAGGTCCAACGATGGCTCCGCTTCGGCCCGACGCACGACTGCCCCGACCACCAGAGGATCGGTGGTGGTGACGATCAGCCCCAGCCAGCTCGGATCGTTCATTCGCCCGCCGGTGGTCAGCCGCTGCCAGACCAGCAACCGGCGCAGCTCGTCGGGCAGCTCCTGCACGGGCACGCGCCAATCATCGGTGAGCAGTTCGGGGATGGCGGCAAAACGCCCGAGCAGCAACTGCGCTTCCGGGCTGTTCTCGGTGCGCAGCCGCGCGACATCCACGGCGCTGACCTTGCCCACCCCCAGGACAGGTGCGGCCAGCATGGCCATGGTCGCGGCCAAGGCCGGAGCCGTGGCGGAGCCGACACCAAGCCGCCAAGCCTCGACGAGCTCATTGATATTCCCTTGGCCGGCGCCCGTTCCGCTGAGCGTGCCATCGGCAGCGCGCCGCCACTGCAGGCGCCAGGGCGGGCCGGCCGCGGGCACGCGGACCAGGTCGAGTTGCGCGCCGTCCGCCACCAGGACCAAGTGCCCATCGCCAAGGTGAATGGCCGCATTCGCATCCCACGAAACCGCGCCGCCACCACTGGATGGCGTCGGCAGGACATAGCGCACGCCGCCGCTCGTGGCGCTGGGGCCCAGCGCTCCGACGTGCATGGGCTCGCTGATCAAGCCACTGCTGCTGCCGCCACCCAAAACCAGGGGCAGATGCAGGGCCGAGGCGATGGCCACCACTGGCACCAGCGCGCGCGAAGACCAGCGCTCGGCCGGTGCCGTGGCCGCGGGATCCCAGGTGGCTTGGCGCTCGATGACCACGGTCCAGCTGCCCGCATGGGCAGGGATGGCGATGGCCAGCTGTTCACGATCACTGATCAGCGGCAGGCCCAGATGTCCCCAGGTCAGGCCCAAGGGCCAGGCCTGCACGTGTCCCTCCACCAGGACCGGCAGGATGTCGCCCGGCTTGGACGGCGCCAAAACCACGGGAATGCGGTGCTCCCACCCGCCCAGCCCCAAGACCCGGTCCAAGCCCGTGCCCAGACCCAGAACCAGATCAATGGGCCCGCCAGCCGCAGCGGCCAAGCGCACCATGGCCGCGTCATCCGGCCAATTCCCAGATCCGGCGACCACCACCCGGGCCGCCCGGGTCGCCGACGCCGGCGGTGGAACGGTCAGCAGCACGGTCTGAAGGCCCGTCCCGGTGGTCCACGCCGCCGTGCCCGGCCCGGCCAGCCGGGGGATGAAAAGTTCCTGCACCACCTCGCCTTGGATCAGCGCGCGGCGCGTCTCGGGCAGGGACACCGGCACGCCATCAATCATCAGGCTGCCCGGCGTGGCGACCGGACCAGGCATCAGCCGCTGGCCCACCCGCCAGCCATTGCCCTCCCACAAGACCCACGGCCCCGCCGTGACCATGTCGATCCCGACCACGGCGGTTGCCGAGAAGCACCACAACAACAGCACAAGGAGGCGACACAGCATGGGGTCAGCGTGGAATGGTGCACGGGGGGTGCCAAAGGGATATGGGATATGGGCTATGGTTGATGGGTTATGGGGTATGGCTTGCCGTAGGCAGGTTATGGTGGATGGGGTATGGGGTATGGTTCGTAGTCGTTATTCGGGCCATAACCCATACCCCATCCTCCGTAACCCGCCCCCGCCCATAACCCGCCAGCGGGCCCAACCCCATAACCCAACCACCAAACCCCGTACATCCCATAACCAGCCTACGGCAAGCCATACCCCATAACCCATCCACCATACCCCGTACATCCCATAACCTGCCTACGGCAAGCCATACCCCATAACCCATCCACCATAACCCGTACATCCCATGTCCTGCCTACAGCACATCACATCCCCGCCCCACCCATCACAGAGTCCCGTCTTGAGCGCAGGCCCGCCTGCAGCACCGTGGCCGTCCCCACGGAGACCCCATGCCTTACGCCATCGGTTATGATTTCGGCAGCGAGAGCGGTCGCGCCGTCCTGGTCGATGTGGCGGACGGCCGCGAGGTCGCCAGCGCGGTGCATCCCTATCCCCACGCGGTTCTCGACCAGCAACTGCCCTGCGGCACGCGCCTGGGTCACGACTGGGCCCTGCAACATCCCGCCGACTACCTAGCCGTGCTGGAGGTCACCACCAAGGCGATCCTGGCCGAGAGCCGCATCGATCCGGCCCAGATCATCGGCATCGGCACCGACTTCACCGCCTGCACCGTGCTGCCCACCTTGGCGGACGGCACCCCCCTCTCCTTTCTGGAGCGCTTCCGCAGCGTCCCCCATGCCTGGTGCAAACTCTGGAAGCACCATGCGGCCCAGTCCTGGGCTGACCGGCTGAATGCCTTGGCGGCCCAGCGTGGGGAGCCCTGGTTGCAGGAGTACGGCGGTAAGATCAGCAGCGAGTGGCTGTATCCCAAGGTGGCCCAGGTGGCCGACGAGGCCCCCGAGGTCTATGCTGCGGCCGAGCGTTTCATCGAAGCCGCCGACTGGATCGTCTGGCAGCTGACCGGCATCGAGACGCGCAATGCCTGCACCGCCGGCTACAAGGCGATGTGGTCCGCCGAGCGTGGTCATGCCAGCCGTGAATTTGCCGCCGCACTGCATCCGCTGCTGGGAAACCTGGTCGACAAGCTGGGCACGCCCGTGCCGCTGGGTGGCCGGGCCGGTGGTCTCACCCCCGCGATGGCGGCGCGCCTGGGCCTGAAAGCCGGCACGGCGGTAGCCATTGGCAATGTAGACGCCCATGTATCGGTACCAGCCTGCGGCATCGGTGGCGCCAGTGGCTATGGCGGCCGCAGCGCCAATGGCGTGCTCGTGGCCATCATGGGGACCAGCTGCTGCGACATCCTGTGCGGACCTGCCAAGCAGGTGGTGCCGGGCATGTGCGGCGTGGTCAAAGACGGCGTGGTGCCCGGCAGCTATGGTTTTGAAGCGGGGCAAAGCGGCTTTGGCGATCATTTCGCCTGGCTCTCCCGCTTTCTTGGCAAAGGCGACCCAGGCCACACCGAACTGGAGCGCCAGGCCACGGCCATGGGTCCAGCCGGCTCGGGCCTGCTCGCCCTCGACTGGTGGAACGGCAACCGGTCGGTGCTGGTCGATGCGGATCTGACTGGTTTGTTGATCGGCATGAACCTCCAGACCACGCCGGCCCAGGTCTACCGCGCCCTGATCGAGGGCCTGGCCAATGGCATGCGCACCATCATCGACACCTTCGCCACGCATCAGGTGCGCATCGACCGCATCGTCGCCTGTGGCGGCCTGGCCGAGAAGAACCGCCTGTTCATGCAGACCGTTGCCGACGTCACCGGCCGGCCGATCCAGGTCGCGCGCAGCGCCCAGACCCCCGCGGTGGGCAGTGCCATCTTCGGCGCCGTGGCAGCCGGTAAGGCGGCTGGTGGTCACGACACCGTGGAAGCCGCCGCCGCCGTGATGGGTGGCCTGAAGGAGTTGGCCTTCACCCCGGACCCCGCGACTAAGGCCACCTACGACGCCCTGTTCGCCGAGTACACCACCCTGCACGACCACTTCGGCCGGCAGCAGGCGGTGATGAAGCGGCTGAAAAAATTACGCGGGTGACGGCTGTCGACGATCAGCAGCGAGGACGTAGGGTGACGTCATGCCCTTCCTCGCCCTGCTGATCGCATCACCGTTGGCCCTGCTGTGCTTGTGGGCCGGTTTCCGCTCTGACCGTCGGCGCCGGATTTTGGAGGACACGCCGACCATCCCGATCCGGGGGGCCTATATCGGGTTCGTGGAACTTGCCGGGCAGGCAAAGTGCGCGGCGCCGCGGCATTGCCACCTGGCGACGGGACCCTGCGTCTTCCATCGCTGGTCGGTCACCGAACGCTGGTCCCGTACTGAAACTGAGAGCTATACCGACAGCAAGGGCAACCGCCGCACGCGCACTGTGCACAAAAGCGGCTGGCGGACCATGGACGAAGGCGGCGGCGCCGAGGATTTCATGCTGCTGGATAACAGCGGCCAGATCGCGGTGCGCATGCGCGGCGCCACCATCGAGGCGGCGTCGGTCTTCGACCAGACCGTCGGGCCGAATGATCCCCTGTATTATGGCAAGGGACCACGTGAGGCGACCCGCGATAGCGACCACCGCCGTCAATTCACCGAGGAGGCGATCGCGCTGAACGCCAAGCTTTTCATCTGCGGACAAGTCCAGCTGACCGGTGATGGCAATGCCATCGAGGTCGCCCGTGATGATCAGGCCCCGATGTATCTGATCAGCGTGCGCAATGAATCCGCCGTACGCCGCAGCCAACGCTGGCACGCCGTGCTGCTGCATCTGCTGGGCCTGGTGCTGACCGTCGGCGGCAGCGTCATCGTCGCCCTGCAAGTGGCCGACCTGCTGCGCACCCCGGTGCCACTGATGATGCCACTTGGCGCCGGCCTCATCTACCTCGGCCTGTGGCTGTTGGGTGCGTGGCTGGTGGTGTTCAACAGCCTGGTGAATTTACGTCGTCGGGTCGACCAGGCCTGGGCAAATGTGGACGTGCAGCTGCGCCGCCGCCATGACCTGATCGGGCAATTGCTGCCGGTGGTCACGGCGTGGCGCGATCACGAGGCCGGTACCCAAACGGTGGTCGCCAGCCTGCGCAGCCAGCTCACCGCCACCCCACCGGGCCAGCCTGGCCCCGACCCGGCGCGGACCAGTCAGGACCTGCGCGCCTTGGCCGAAGCCTACCCGACCCTGACAGCGGACGACGCCTTCACCCGGCTCAGCGCGGCGCTCAGCGATTGCGAGGATCGCATCGCCATGGCCCGGGGCTTTTTCAATGAAATGGCCACCTTCTTCAACACGCGCCTGCAACACGTGCCAGAAGGTTGGATCGGTGCGGTGGCGGGCATCAGGACGCGGGCCCTGCTGAGTTGGTGAATCGTCCGCCCCGCAGCACGCCGGCGTCAGCCCAGGCCCGCCGCCCGGCGCAGGCGGTCGTTGATGCCTTGGCCCAGGCCATGCTCGGGCACCAACTCGGCGACGATGCTGCTGGCGCCGCTGGCATCGAGGCGGCGCAGGCTGGCGAAGAGCGTGGTCGCGGCCTGGGCCAGGTCCCCGGTCGCTGACAAGATTTCTGCGGGGCCGATACCGGCTGGCAGATCCGCGCCGGTGAAGGCGAGCACCGCCACCTCGCGCGCGTGCGGCCAGGCCTCACCCGCAGCGCGCAGGCGCAACGGGATGCATGGCGCGTAGTGGCTGGCAAGCATCCCCGGAGCCTGCTGCGGCAAATGCGCGGCGCGGTCACTGCGACCGGCCACGGCAACCGGCTCGCCCAGGATCTCCTCCAGACGCTCGCGGGTGACGCCGCCCGGCCGCAGGATCAGCGGCGCGGGATCCGGCAGCAGGACGGTGCTTTCGATGCCGATGCGACAGGGCCCGCCATCCAGCACCCCGGCAATGGCCGCGCCCAATTGTTCCTGCACATGCTGCGCCGTGGTCGGGCTGATGCGGCCAAACAGATTGGCGCTGGGTGCGGCCAGGGGTCGGCCGGCGGCGCGGATCAACGCCAACGCCAGGGGATTATCCGGGCAGCGCACCCCCACAGTTTCCAGACCACTGGTGACCACGTCGGGGATGGTGGCGCGTCGGGGCAGCACCAGGGTCAGGGCCCCGGGCCAACAGGCGGCCGCTAGACGCAGGGCACGCGGGCTGGGTTCGGCCACCGTCCAGGCCTGCGCGGTGTCGGCCACATGCACGATCAGGGGATCGAAGGTCGGCCGCCCCTTGGCCTGAAAAATGCGCAGCACCGCCGCGGGGTCAGTGGCGTCCGCAGCCAAGCCATACACGGTCTCGGTGGGCATGCCCACGAGCTGGCCAGAACGAAGAGCGGCGGCGGCGGCAGAGAGGTCGAACACGGTGGCCTAGCGTTCGGCATGTCGCGGACGCGCAACCGCTGACCGCGCCAGCGGCCCTTCTCCAGGATCGCCGTGCACCGGAAAAGCGCACGGCCCTGAACCCCGCGTTGGACGCTTAGCGGATCATGTCCACCATCGACTGCTGCTGCTCGCTCTGCCGACGATAGATGTTGTAGAGCATCTGATTGACGATGCCTTGCTCACGCATGGCGACCACGGCGCCTACCAGGTCCTCACCACCACCTTCGGCCTCGGGGGACGCGGCGGCGGTCACCGCGGCGGCGGCTTGGTCGAAGTCCTGGGAGGCGCTGCTGATGCGGGCCGCCGTGGCGGGGAGGCCGATGCTGCGGATGGAGGAGATGTCCATGCCTTCAGTGTACCCCCAGAAAACGGACAAGGCCAGCAGAACCACGGTTCTGCTGGCCTTT
>JBBQTJ010000201.1:0-6530 GCA_038213315.1 Planctomycetota bacterium | reverse complement strand
ACGCCGATGAATTCCGCCCGGTCGCCACTGTAGGAGCGGCGTGGCGACTGCACCTCCAGGAAGGCGATGCGCTCGGGCATGTCGGGATGGAAGCTGTTGCGCGCGGTCAACGCCCCGATCCCGACCTCATGGCTGGTGACGACATGGAGGTGGGTGCGGTCCCGGTGTTCGCCCAGCACCAATTCGAAGCAGCCCAGCAGCGAGATCCGCCGTGGCCGGTCCGAGGTATTGTGCAGACGCAACACCTGCAACAGCACCGGGGCGTCACTGGCGACATAGACGGTCAACTCGGTGGCCAACTCGGCCGCTTCGTGCGCGAATACGGTGTAGCCGAAGCCGTGCCGCACTTCATAGGTGCCGGCCCCCCGGCGAGGTGCTGGCGTCGGTGACCAGGACTCGCCCGATTCGTCGTCGCGCACGTACAGCGCCTGGCCGCTGCGATCGCCCACTGCCTCGTTGTACCAGGGCGTCAGGCGGAACTCATGGCTGTTCTCGAGCCACGTATAGCCACCACCGGATTCGGTCACCAGGGTGCCGAAATGCGGATTGGCAATGACATTGCTCCAGGGCGCCGGCGTGACCATCCCGGGCCGCAGCAGCATCACATATTCCCGCCCATCCTTGGTGAAACCGCCTACGCCGTTGCCAAGGATCAGATCGGGACGCTGCCGGTCGCGACCCGCGGTCCGCCCGGTGATCGCAGGACTGGGCAGGCGCGGGATGATGGCCTTCACCCGGCCCATGCGATCGATCTGTTCGGCCAGGGTCCCGATGCCATCCTGGAAGACGGCGACGGCCGTCGACAGCAGCAGCACCCGCTCCTCCTCCGTCATCTGGTCTGCACGCCGCACGACGATACCCGCCGGCCGATCCAGAAACGGCGCCGCGGTTCCGCTCGCGACCATGGTGACCAGGGCATCGCGCAGCTCCTGGCGATAGGTGGTGGGATGCTCAGCCAGCAGGACGAGATCCGCTTTCACGCCACGCATTGCCCACCACGAATGCGCATGGACCAGCGCGCGGGCCAGCCCCAGGTGTCCGCCCTCTAGGCAGCGCACCACCACGATTGGTACGTCGCCCGAGATCCCCAGGCTCCACAGCCCGGACTGGCCGCGATGATTGCGCGCGATCAGTGACGAAGGCGACCGCCGGTGCCCGGTCGGCAGCAGTACCGCGCCGGCCAAGCGGTCGATGAGCTGCGCCTCCTCGGCGCTGATCCCCAGGCGGGCCAGGCCAATCGCGGCGTGGGACCAAGACGCGGCGAACACCCGGTCGACAATGCGCCGGTCACGATGCTTCTCGACCAGGGCGACCGCGGCACCGCGATCCGCGCACAGACCCAGGACCAGATCCACCACCACCGTCTCATCCGGGGCGATCCGCACCGTCTGGCGGATCGCCAGTACCGGATCCAGCACGTAGCCACTTTCGCGGCCCAAAGCACCGTTCTGCTCCATCGCCAGGGGATCACCCAGGCCACGGCCACGGCCGGTGAAGGCGGCGCGGTCAGTGGTGAACGATGCCTTTTCGACCACCTGGCCATGCACCTGCACCAGGTGCATGAGCCAGGGCGGATGCTCGCTGGGGGCGCGGGCCCGGCGCGTGGCCAGCAGGGCTGAGCCATCGTCCAGGCCCTCGGTGCGGACAAACAGATTACCGAAGGCCCGATGGGCCTCATCGGTGCGCAGCGGCGCGATCACCACTTCGGCATAGGTGGTCAGCTGGATGGTGCGCGGACGCCGCGACAGGTTGGTGAGATGGACGCGCCGTACCTCAAGGTCGTCGTCCGGCGACACCGCCACCTCGACATGGACATCAATGCCGTGGTCACGGCGACGGAATTCCGCCCGGGCCAGGGTGAAGATCGCCTCGTTCTGCCGCGTGGTCCGCCGCGCCGGCTGATGGGTGGTCGACCACCAGGCCTCGGTGTCGCAGTCCTTCAGGAAGCAGAAGAACCCATGCGCCTCAACCGTGGCATCCTCGCGCCACCGGGTCACCGCCAAGTTCGTGCAGCGGCTGTAGCCTGAACCACCGGCCGTAACCATCACATGGTAGCGGCCATTCGACAGTAGATGGATCTCGGGCACGGCCGGGCACGGCTGGGTCAGCACCCGCATGCTGCCGGCAGCGCCAGGGTCACCGCCCGGCCGCAATGATTCGTCTTCATTGGGATGCAGGGGCCGACCGATGTCGGGCACGCGTTCGTGCAATAACAGCTCCGCCGCCTTCAGCTCCGGATCGGCGAGAAAGCGCCGCTGCATCGGCCGGTCCAGCAGCAGCTGGACCAGGCTCAGGAAGGCCATGCCCTGATGATGGACCATGTACTGCTTCACCACCACGTGGCTCTGCCCAGGCGGCAGGCGTGAGGGCGTGAAGTCGACCGCTTCGTAGTAGCCAAAAGTCCCCGCCGCACCGAGCTGGTCGAGTCGTTGCAGATTGGCCCCGGCTGCCTCCGGTTCGATCATCGCTGCCAGGACCGTGGCGTAGGGAGCCACCACGAGATCGTCAGAAAGCCCACGTTTCAGTCCCATGCCCGGCACCCCAAAGGCCCGATACTGATAATTGCGATCCTGATCGATCAAATTGTACCCTGATTCCGAGGTTCCCCACGGCACTTTGCGTAACTGGCCATAAGTGATCTGCGCCCGCACCGCCGCGCGGCAGGTTTCATCAAGCAGGGTTCCTGCGCAGGTCGGCATCACCAGCATCGGCATCAGGTACTCGAACATCGATCCCGACCAGGACACCAGACAGGTCCGGCCACCGACCTCGGCGACGGAGCGGCTCAGCGCGAACCAATGGTCGGGATCGACCGCGCCCGTGGCCACCGCGATGTAACTGACGAGACGCACCTCCGAAGCGAGCAGGTCGTAGCACGAGCTGTCCAGCCGCCGCTCGGCGGCGTGATATCCGATGGCGAAAAGCTTGCGCCGCGGGTCATAGAGGAACTGGAGCTCGGGGCGGGCATAGCTGCCACAGCGGATGGCCAGTGTGTCGGCCGCCACCAGCAGGCTCTGCGCTTGCCGCGCACCCGCCGCCACGGCCAGGGCGAACTGCCCGGGCCACGTCGCATCCTCAGTCGGTGTGGCCGCCCCCAGGACGGCAAGCGCGCCCAGGGTGGGCACGCCTTGCCAGAGGCCGCGCTGGTTTGGCGGCAGGTCCAGCAGCGCTCCGGGCGGTGGCGCAGGCAAAGCGATCCAGGGCGCGAGCGCCAGCAGCTCGGGGGCCAGTTCTTCGCATAGTTCGGCGAGCATGGCTGCCCAGCCATCGGTATCCGGGTGGTCATGCTGGTACTGACGGACGACCCGCCCCAATTGGACGAGTCCGGCATGCAGGGTTGCCAAGTCGCCCGCCCCGGCAGCGGTGCGCCGGGCCAGGGCCACCACCTGGCGGGTGGCATCGCCATCGCCGTCCGCGGTCATCATCTCGGCGAGATCGATCAGCGTGTCGGCCAGGCTTGCGGGTACGACCGGCTGGGTGGGCAGTTCGCCCAGCCCGCTGCTCAGCACCAGCAGGTGACCCATGAGGTTGCCGCTATCCACCGTTGAGACGTAGGCGGGCGGCAAGGGCAGCAAGGTGGCGGTGTCGTACCAGTTGTAGAGGTGGCCACGGAAGCGCTCCAGGCGGTCCATGGTGTCCATCGTAAACCGGCAGCGCGCCAGTAGCGAGCCTACCGACAGCAGAGCGAAATCCCGTGCCCCCAGGTTGGCCAATAGGGCCAGCCCGATATTGGTGGGTGAGGTCCGTTGCGCGACCACCAGGACAGGATTCTCCTGCAGGTTGTCCGGCGGCAGCCAGTTGGTCCGGGCCCCGACATGGACTTGAAAGAATCGCCAGGTGCGCAGCGCCAGCCGACGCAGCTGCACCCTGGTTGCGGGGCTCATCACCCCATGGCCGTCATCCCGGGGGATGCTCACCATCCAGGCCACCAGCGGCGCGGCGAGCCACAGCAGGAGCACCGGGCCGTACCACAGCCAACCGCCAGGATTCAGCGTCGCCACCATGGCTGCCAGCAGCAGCACCAGCAAGGACGACCGCAGCATGGCCCGGCAGGCTACATACAGGCCACCACGGACCCCCAGCTCCGCCGCGCTTGACGTGGTCCACTCCAGCAACTGCTGCTTGCTGATCAGCAGCCGCCAGCTGGCGCTGCGGATCGCATCCAGCTGGTTCAAGGCGGTGAACGGCAGCATGGTCAATTCGATCAGCAGCACCGCGACGGTGCGCAAGCCGATGCGCACGGTGCGACGCAGATGCACGCGTAGGCCGACATGGGACGAGGGACGCATAGCGCCATGGACCCACGGCAGCACTGCCGGCAGGGCCAGCAGCAGCAGCGCCACGGCGAACAAGGCCGCGCCGCCCGGCAGCGTCGCCGCGCTCATCAGCAGGACCAGCCACGTGGCGGGCGCCAGGCTGCGTCGCAAATTATCGGCGATCTTCCAGCGCGAGAGCGCCGTCAACGGATTGGGCGCGCAACCGCTTGCGGCCGGCGGTGACGGCAGCAGCCAGCGGGCGATCTGCCAGTCGCCTCGTGTCCAGCGATGCCGGCGCATGCCATCAGCCAGCAGGCGGGCGGGCTGATCTTCGAAGATCACGGTCTCGGAATCGAGCGCGCAGCGCAGATAGCACCCCTCCAGCAGATCATGGCTGAGGATGCGGTTGTCGGGGAAGCGTCCGTTCAGGACCTGGGCGAACATCGCCACGTCGTAGATCCCCTTGCCGACATGCGACCCTTCGCCAAAGAGATCCTGATAGACGTCCGAGACCGCCTGGGTGTACGGATTGATGCCTGCGTCCCCGGACGCCAAGCGGGCCAGCCAGGAGCGCCGCGAGGCCGGCATCGACGAGCCGACGCGCGGCTGGATCAGGCCATAGCCGTCGACCACGCGCCCGCACCGGGCATCGTAGCGCGGCGCGTTCATGGGATGGGCGATGGCCCCGACCAGGGCGCAGGCCGTTCCGTGAGGTAGTTGCGTGTCTGCATCCAGAACGATCACGAAGCGCACACCGACCAGGATTTCCGCCATCCCACCCACCACGCTGAAGGCCGAGACCTCGCCATGCAGGATCGCCCGGTTGAGGTCCTCAAGTTTGCCGCGCTTACGTTCGCGGCCCATCCAGCGGTTCTCTTGCACATTGAACTGCCGGGGCCGATGCAGCAGCAGGTACTGATTGCCGTGCCGGCGATTGAGCTCGGCGATGCCACGCGTGGCCTGGTCGATCAGGGCCTGGTCGCCCACCAGATGCTCTTCCGGCGCATCGACCACATCGCTGAGCAGGACGAAGCGCAACTCCGGATCGCGATTAGCCAGGCTGCGCACCTCCAGGTTCGAGATCAGCGCCGCCACTTCCCGGGCTGACGTCAGCATCACCGGGACCGCCACCGCGGTCCGACGCAGACTGCCGATGCCCAGATGCAGATCCAGGCGGGGCAGTTGGCGCGGCGGAATCAGCATTGTCACCAGCCAGTCCAAGCAGGCCAACACCGGCCCCCAGGCCGCCAACCCCATCAGCAACGCCATCGTCAAGGCCAGTCCCGACGACTGGCCGACGCCCCGCAGCCATGCTTCGACCAGGACCACCGTCAACCCGACCAGCGTCAGCGAGGCCCCCAGGTACCATCCCAGAGGCATGGCGGTCAGCAGGTGCAGCCCATGGTCACCCAGGCTGCATTTGGCGCCCGCTGTGCGCCACATGTCGCGACGTCCGCCCCCGACCAGCCACCAGCCCACGTGGCGACCACGGCTGTCCGCATCAGCCGCAGCAGCACGGCTCACCACCATCTCGGTAACCTCGGCCTCGCTGCGCCCGGCGCAGCGGGCGATGGTTTCGATCTGGTGACGGTAGCGGTCGCGCGACGCGAAATCCATGTGCCGATAGCAGTCGGCCGGATCCTCGGCCAGGCGCCGCTCGACCACGCTCTGCCGCTCGACGAACAGGCGCCAGTCGGTCGCAGCCAGATCGCGCAGGCTGCCGATCGCATTGCTGATCGACATCTGGTAGTCGGCCTGCAGCTGCCTATCGCTCGCCACCGCCAGGACGATCGAACCACCGCGCGGCGCTAAGCGCTGTTCCAGCCAGTCGCTGACCATCGCCTGGGCCTGGCCACTGGCCTGGGTACGCCGTGTGAACTCGCTGACGAAGGCATCGCTCAGGTCGGTCTCGGACTGCACCAGCTCGGCCAGCACCAGCACCAGATCGCCGGGATTGGTGTCGGCGACAAGGCGAAAGCGTTCGGCCCACACATGGGCCCGATCCCGGTCGATCCGGGCCGCCGCCACCCGCTCGGCCACCCGCCTGACCACTTCGATCAGGGCCATGCGCAGCATGATGGGAAAGGCCCACAACTCACCCAGACCCAGGATCGACCGTTCCTGGTAGGCCGCGATGAAGCAGTCGACGCTGGCTTCATCAAAGCGCCCATCCACATGCGTGATCAACTCCACCGCCAGGGCGTACACCCGCGGCAAGCCGCGGAATGGTCCGGCGAGGAGACGCGGCAGTTCGCGATTGAAGGAGCGGGGCAG
>JBBQTJ010000200.1:0-6553 GCA_038213315.1 Planctomycetota bacterium | reverse complement strand
CTCATCTCTTCGAAAAGTTGCCCAGCTCTCCCGCCCCAAATGTCAGCACGGAACACCAGGGAAGCCCGCTGAGGCGGGCTGCTTTTTTTGTGCCGAGTGCAACTCGGCGCTCCCAGGCCCTGAATCCGAGGGCCATTGGCGAGCCCCGCTTACCGCAACACAAACTGCACCGGGATGGTGGTGGTGAACGGCGCGGCTGCGGGCGCAAAGCGCCAGCGTTGCACGGCCTGCGCTGCGGCGGTGTCCAGGCGATGATGGCCTGAGCTGGTGGTCACGGTCACGGTGTCGGGCACGCCGTCGGCGCCGACCTTGACTAGCAGGACCACCAGGCCTTGCTCGCTGGCCCGTTTTGCGGCGGGGGGATAGGTGGGATCAACGCGATGCAGGATTGGCGAGGGGGTGTCGCTGCCGGTTGGGGTCGGGGGCGGTGCGGCCTCAAACGACACGGGGCGCGGACTGTCCTGGGGCGGTGTGCTCTCTTCGGTCAGTGGAGCGGCCTCGGTACCGATCAGCACGCTGACGCCGTGCGCCACGTCGGGCTCGTCGAGGAGGGGGGCGGGTTCGGGCGGTGGTTCCTCTTGTGGTGGTGGCTTGCTCGGCAGGAGCAGTTCCTCCGACCGCGTAGCCGTTTCCTCAGCGATGAACTCCGCCGCCGGGATGGGCAGGGCGACTCCATGCAGCCGTAGCCCGTCAATGGTCGGGGGCGGCACCACGCTCTGGGCCAACAACCAGCCCATCAGCGCCGCCAGACCAACATGCAGAGCGAAGGAGGCGGCCCAGCCCCGGCGTCCTCGGCTGAGCGCCGCTGCAGAAACCCCTGCGGTCGGAGTTGACCGGTCTGGTTGGCGTCTGCGGCGATGGGTGCGCGTCGTTACTGGCGGGCTGGCGGCGCTGGTCGTGGCGGGGGGCGAGAGCGACGGGGGAAGCCCCGCCCTGCCTGCCAAGCGGAAGTGCGAACGGTGAGTCGAGGCCGAGACTCCATCGCCGGGGCGACGCCTCCGGCCGGGGCCGGCACGGACATGGAAGGAGGCGGCCATGGGACGGTCACCAGCGTCGGGCTTGGGGACGAGGCACAAGCTGGGCGGCCGAAGGTGAAACACCTGGGGTTGGCGTGACGTTCTCTGGGTAAGAGGACCTCATCATGCTCCGTACCATTGCTCTTGTCCTGACCTTTGGCGCCTTGATGGCGGCCGATGCGCCCGCGGCCAAACCCTATCCCCTCGACACCTGCCCGGTCAGCGGCGAGAAGCTGGACACCATGGGCGGCGCCGTGGTCAAGGTTTACGCCGGCCAGGAAATCAAGTTCTGCTGCAAAGGTTGCGTCAAGACCTTCGAGAAGGACCTTGATGCCAATCTGGTGAAAGTCGCCGCAGCAAAGCCTGCCACGGCTGCAGCGGCGAAATAAGAAATAACCAGAGAGCCCCCGGCCGGGGCGCGGCCTGCGTGAGCACGGACATGGTCCGTGCTCACGCAGGCGTTCGTGCGTGACCGGCGGGATGCCCTCTTTCATTCTTTTGGTCCTCTAGGCGCCGTTCGGTGGATGCTCGTCGCATAAGCGAATGGTGAGGGCGCCCTGCGGTGCAGCGTGCCGGCGATGACGTTGGCCATGGGGATGAAAGTGCGATGAAAGCGGAAGCCCCTGGCCTTGCGCTGGGCGGCTTACAGGGTGATATTGTGCCCTTCGATTACGGCATTTTTCCCTGTTCTCGGTGCTCCTCTTCACGGCGTGGTGATGGCAGCGGAAGCTACGGTAGACGGGTCGACCGTGGCTGATGGACGTATACTATCAAGCATGCCTGACGTGAAGGTCCCTGAGGCGGCTGAGCTGGCGGCCTTCATCGCCGGAAGCCTGCCGGCGACCCGCCACGCCCAGGTCGATGCCTGGCTGGCCGGACTACCCGAGGCCGAGGCCGAGCGCGTCCTGGCCGGCGTCGATGATGCGGTGCCGCTGTCGGTGTCTGCTCGTTCGTCCGCCGGTTGGTCGGCTGAGCTGCCCCGTGGCCGCTTGGATCTGGGCGAGCCCCTGGGCGAGGGCGGCATGGCTTTGGTGTTCCGCGCCACCGACCGGGTGCTGGGACGTACGGTCGCGTTGAAGGTGCTGCGCCCACGTCGTCAGGACGAGACGCTGGAAGGTTTCCTGGCCCGGCAGGCGGCCTTCCGCCGCGAGGCCGCGCTGACGGCCGGCCTGGATCATCCCGGCATTCCGGCGGTGTTGGATGTGGGCACCTGGGATGGCCGGCCCTGCTTCACTCTGGAGGTGCTGCATGGCCGCACCTTGGCCGCCGCGCTGGCGGCCGGCGTGGCCTCGGCGCAGCTGCTGCCCGCGGTGCTGCGCGTGGCCGAGGCCCTGGCTCACGCCCATGGCCGCGGCCTGGTGCATCGCGACCTGACCCCGGCCAATGTCCTGCTGGGCGATTTTGGGGCTGTGCACGTCATGGATTGGGGCTTGGCGGCGCCGGTGGGCAGCGCTGCCGCCGAACGGGCCGGCACGCCCGGGTGGATGGCCCCCGAGCAGGAGCACGGTGCTCCGGCGGATCCGCGCCAGGACGTGTGGGCCCTGGGCGGGTTGCTGGCCGCGATCTTCGGCGGCCAGGCACCCCCACGGGCCCTGAACGCCGTGGTGCAGCGCTGCCGCATGAGTGGTCCGGCCGCCCGCTATGCGGACGCGGGCGACGTAGCGGCTGATCTGGCCCGCTGGTTCAGCGACGGCCTGACCTTGGCGCAAGAGGCTACTGCCATTGAGGTGGCCTGGCTGCGCCTGCGCCGCAGTCCGGCAGTGCGTAGTGCCGCGCTGCTCACCGTACTGGCACTGCTGCTGCTGGGCGGGTTGCTCGGGTGGCAGCGCCACCAATTACGCGTGGAGGCGCGGCGACATTTGACGGAACTGGCCAGCTCCACGGCCTTGGAGCGCAGCGAGGCCCTGCGGCCCGCCTTGACCGCCGTGCGCGAGCTGCGGCGCGAGCTGCCCGACCTGCCCGAGGCCGCTGCACTAGAGGCCCGCTTGGCCGCCGCCCTTGAGCTCGCCGACCAGCAGGCCCGCTTGCAAGCACGCCGCGCCCGGCTGACCGAGCTGCTGGCGCGCACCCGTCGCTTCGGTCCCTGGGCCGATCCGGACCAGGATTGGGCGCGGGTGCTATTCGAGGCCATCGGCGCAGACGCCCGACGGCTGCGCAATGATGCCGAGGCCGCCGCCCTGGCCGAGGCCCTGGCCTTCCGCTGGCGCAGCGCCGCCGAGGCCGGCAATGTCGCCGCGGCCAGCACCGCCGCGGCATTGCTGGCTGAGGGTGGACCGACGCCGGGCTGGCAGGCATTTGGCCGCCTGCTGGGCCGTACCGAGTTCCGCGCCCACGATGCGGTGTTCTGTGCCTGTCTTGATTCTGATCTGGTCCTGGGCGAGCCAGCGCCGGCCGCCGTGGCCCTGGCCATCTATGGTCCCGAGCCGCGCCTGACCGCCTGGGCCCTGGGCCGCCTAGAGCAGGATCCAGGTGACTTCTGGCCGCTTCTGGCCGCCGGTCGTGCCGCTTTGGCCGAGGGCGATCTGGCCCAGGCCGAGGCCCACGCCCGCACCGCCCTGGGCGCCGAGCCGACCAGTCTGCTGCCAACCCTGCTGCTGGCCTATGTGGCGCTGTCCCAGCAGGACAACGTGGCCCTACTTCAAGCCACCGCCCGCGCTCAGCGCATCGACGATACCAACGCGGAAGCCCTCGCTTTGCGGGCAGTCGCATTGGCCCGCAGCGGCGACCAATCCGCAGCCCAGGCCCTGATGGGTCGCCTGCCCGCCGGCCATTTGCGCTATCACATTACCACCCGCGTCGGCCACCCGATGGAGGCCTCTGTCGATGCCCTGGTGGCCGCCGGCCTGGTCATCCCCCCCGCGGCTCCGGCCCTGGGGCCGCTGCGCTGTCATTAATCAATCGCAACAGTGCCTTCCAGACTTGCCCTGGGTCGTCGGCATTCCTATCGTGCCGCGACAAATCCCCCAACCGTCCTCGGAGCTATCATGCCTGCTACCCCCCAGCGCCGCGAATTCCTCGTCGCCCTCCTCTTGTCAATCTTCGTCGGTGCTCTGGGCATCGACCGCTTTTACATGGGCTACATCGGCTTGGGAATCCTGAAACTGGTGACCTTTGGTGGCTGCGGCATCTGGACCCTGATCGACATCATCCTGATTGCCACGCGCAAGCTCAACGACGCCGACGGCAATCCGCTCGCGGGGTCATGATCGCACCGGTCCAATCTGCGGTCAGCCCTGCCGCCCTGCGCAGGCGGCAGGTGGCCATGCTGCTGGGCTATAATCTGCCCGTCATCTGCTGGCTCGGCTATGCGCTGATCCGGCCCTGGGTGGCCGCCGGGGGCCTGTGGTGTCCGACCCACGCGCTGCTGGGCTGGTGCCCGAGTTGCGGTTTGACCACTGAATTCTCGGCATTTCTGTACGCCGGTCGTTGGCCCAGTCCGCTGGCCGCCGCGGTATTGCTGGGCTTCGCGGGGCTGGCCGGCTGGTCGCTGCATCGCTGCCAGCAGGCCGGGCGATGACCGGGTTGGTCCCGGATCCCTGGGCCGGTCATCCCGCCTGGCCCAAAGTGCGCCGCGCCATCGCCCTCATGCATGCGGGCAGCCTGGTCTATCTGCTGGTGACCACCTGCGCCTACCTGACAGTGTTCGGCGGGTTCCATATCAGCGTGGTGGCGTGGCTGCCGTTCTTCCTGCAGCTGGTGCTGGTGGCCTACCTGACGCTCGCGTGCCTTGCGGCGGTGGTAGCGGATGTGGTGGTCAGCCGCGGTCTGCGCCAGCGTCGCCCGTGGGCCTGGATCGCCGCCCTGGTGACGTTTGGCCTAGATGCCAGCAGCCTGCTGCTGTTGCCCTTGGCAATTTTTGGCCTGATGGTGTTGGCCGATGATGAGGTACGGGCGGCGTTCGACGAGGTCGAAACCCGTAGCCCGAAGCCGTAACCACGTAGTTCACCTCACCAAGGGACTTGGCATCCCATTGCTTGGTTAGGCACCAAGGCCGCTACGATAGCATCATGCCTACTCCCGCTGACCTCGATGCCTGGATCCGCGCCCACTGGGATGACACCCTCCGGCAGAGCCCCAAGGACGATGGCTCCCTGCTCGCCCTCGCCCGGCCCTACACCGTGCCCTGCGCCGACGGGATGTTCCAGGAACTCTACTACTGGGACACCTACTACACCTGCGAAGGCCTCATCGCCCACGGTCGCGTCGCTCTGGCGAAGGACAACGCGGAGTGCCTGCTGGGCATGGTCGACCGCTTCGGCTTCGTGCCCAACGGCAACCGCAGCTACTACGTGACCCGCTCTCAGCCGCCCCATCTCGCCCTGATGGTCTCGCGCATCCATGCGGTCACCGGCGACGACGCTTGGCTGGCGGCCGCCCTGCCCCGGATCGAACGCGAGGTGGCCTTCTGGCGCACCCTGCGCAGCAGCCCCTGCGGGCTGGCCAGCTACGGCGTCCACGGCACCGACGGAGATGCGCAGGGGACCACCGAGTGGGTCCACCAGAACCGCTTCCCCATCACCCAGCCGCGGGAGGCCTGGGTCGACATCGGCCGTGATCTCACCGCCTCCTGCGAATCGGGCTGGGACTTCACCCCCCGCTTCGGCTTCGACTGCCGCTCTATCTGCCCAGTCGACCTCAATTGTCTGCTGGCCGCCACCGAGGATCTGGTGGGCCTTTGGCGCGAACGTCTGGGCCTGCCGGCGGCGCTGGCCTGGCGGGCTGCTGCCGCCGCCCGGCGGGCGCGCGTTGACGAACTGTGCTGGGACGAGGCGAGCGGCACCTGGCTGGACTGGGACTGGCGGCGCGGCGAGCGGCGGATGATGCCCTCGGCCGCCGCGGCTTATGCCCTTTGGCTGGGCACGGAGTCGCCTGAGCGGGCTCGGCGCTGGGCAGCCCAGGCCTTGCCGCGCCTGCTCTTCAAGGGCGGCATCACCACCTGCGAGCCGGGGCCGCGCAGCCAGACCTGGCAGTGGGACCACCCG
This sequence comes from Planctomycetota bacterium, assembly GCA_038213315.1. Lineage (GTDB taxonomy): Bacteria > Planctomycetota > UBA11346 > UBA11346 > UBA11346 > JBBQTJ01. Next base: position 555 of record JBBQTJ010000200.1, on the reverse strand, counting down.
AACGCCTGGCCGCCGTTGCAGTACGCGGCGGTCATGGGACTGCTACGCCATGGCCTTGAGGCCGAGGCCAGACAGATCGCCAAGGCCTGGTGCCAGGCTGCCTTCAACGCCTGGGTCGCTACCGGCCGCTTATGGGAAAAAATCAACTGCGTCACTGGCGGGCTGGACGTCAAGGACGAGTACCCCATGCCCCCCATGCTGGGCTGGACCGCCGGTACCTGGGCCCACCTGCACCACCTGAAGCTCGACGCCTGAGATATCGAGGCTGCGGACAGACCGCTATAGATAAGTAATCGTCGCCAATCATCGGGCGTTCGTGGTGGCGGGGCTGCCGCTCATTCTACAACTGGTGCTGGTAGCCTACCTGACGCTTGCGTGCCTGGCGGCCAATGCTGTTCGTTTCCAAGATTATAGTTGACAAGGCTTTAGGAAAAAAATTTGGCCCTCATGGGTCATCCTTCCTCCTCAGCCTTCCTTTCCTTCATCACCAGCACACTGGCCGATCTCGACGAGAAATTTCCACGCAGCCGACTCTGGGGTCCGCGTTCGGTATTC
>JBBQTJ010000199.1:0-6578 GCA_038213315.1 Planctomycetota bacterium | reverse complement strand
CGGTACGGCACTTCCTGAATCAGGCGCCGGAGGTACTGCTCGATTTGCACGTGAAGGGGGAGTGGATTGGTGGGGTCGGCGCGCCAGTTCATGTTCTAATGATGGAATGTCCAAACATTAGCACAAGCTTCATGATCATTTGTCCTCGGGACAAAATCATCGATGCAGCTCATGGCTGGTCGAGTCTTACGTGAAGCAGTTGCAACATTCGACGGATCAGGGACAAGACTAAACACCGTGCAGCACCCGCACGTAAAGAACATGCCAGGCTGAAGGTTGCGGCCAGAAGCGTCGCTGCTATGCTCTCCTGTCTATGCCTGAAGTTACATTCTGGTGCGGCAACTGTGGCCATCGTCAAGATATCCCAGATCGTCTCATCGGTCGCAAGGTGCGCTGTCCTAAATGTGACACGAAGCAGGTTTTGCGCGCCCCCGATGGAACCGGCAGTGCCGGCACCACCACCATCATGCGCACGCGCACTGCAACCATCGTGCGCCCCTCGCACCGTACGCCCGCGCCGGCAGTTCCGGTGGCACCGACGACGACGGATGATCAGTCTTTTGAAGATTTGGAATTGGAACCGGCACCCAAGCCAGGCAGGCCCCTCGCCGGCACCCTTGGCCCCAACACCCTTGGCGCCAGCGCGCCACTGGATGGCCGCCTCAGTCAAGCCAATGATGGCAACAGCCTCGGTACGATCCGCCCGGCGACCTCGCTTTATACACGTAAGGTTGAGGTTTCTGCCGGCTATGACCTGTCGCGCGAAATCGGTCGCGGCGGCATGGGCGTGGTCTGGAGCGCCACCCAATGCGCCTTGGCCCGCACGGTGGCGGTCAAAACCCTGATCACTGGCCAGGACAATCACAACGCGGCGGCACGTTTCCGCGCCGAAGCCATGGTGATGGCCCAGATCGAGCATCCCAATGTGATGCCGGTGCACGACCTGATCACCAGTCCAAAGGGCGAACTTCAGCTGGTGATGAAGAAGATCGATGGCCAGGCGTGGCGCGACCTCCTCTATCCCTCGGACGAGCAACAAGCCAAGCAAGCCCTGACCATGGGCCTGAACGAGCATCTCGAAGTCCTGCTGAAGGTCTGCGACGCCATCTCTTTCGCCCATGCCCGCAGCATCCTTCATCTCGATCTCAAGCCGGCCAATGTCATGGTTGGACAGTTCGGCGAAGTGCTGGTCCTGGATTGGGGCTGTGCCGTGGCCCTGCGCGACCTGGGCAGCGAAATCCCCCAAGCTGCAGGCTACAAAGGCATGGCCGGCACGCCGGCCTACATGTCACCAGAGATGGCCAACCAGTCCGGTGACATCGGCCCCTGGTCGGACATCTATTGTTTGGCGGCCATCTTGTATGAGTTGGCAACGGGCCTGCCGCCACATAAGGCTGATTCGGTCCAAAGCAGCATCAGCATGGCCGCGGCCAATGAGATCCGTCAGCCACCGCCTTCCCGCAATGGCAAGCCGATCCCCAAAGACCTGGTCGACATTGCGTTGCAGGGCCTAGCCACCGACCGCACGCAACGTCCACCAACGGTCGAGGAATTCGCCAAGCTGATCCGCAGCCAGCGCCATCACGCCGAGGCCCTGACTGTCCTGGAGTCGGCCAAACGGCACCTGCATGCGGCCGCCAAAGGTGGCGAAGAGGCAGACGACCACTACCGCATGGCCCTCGCCGCTGGCGAACAGGCGGCCAACCTGTGGCCGGGCTTCCGTGCCGCCCAGGAACTGCTGGCCCAGGTATTGTACAAATATGCTGAGTTCGCCTTGGGGAGCGGCGCCCACGGCGTCGCCCAGGCCAAAGCCCGATCCGCCGAGGAAGCCGCCACCAAACTTGGTCTTGAGCCCCTGGCTCGGGCCGCCCGCGAACTGTTCAATGAAGCCCGCCAGGAAGAAAGCGCAGCCCGCTCGCGCAATCGCATGATGCGCCTGCTGGCCATCGGTGGTGGTTCGGCGGCGATCGTCGGCGTGGTCGTCCTGATTGTCTTGATGACCCGCATCGGCGATCAAGCCGACAAAATTGAGCGCGGCCGGGCGGTCCAACAGGCCAACTCGACCTCAGCCGAACGACTGCAGGCGGACCTGGCCAAGGCACGCACCCAGCTCGCCAGCCTGCAGATCGAGCGCGCCCGGACTATGATCGCCCGCCGTGATCTTGATGGCGCTGCCAAGGCCTGTGACCTAGCGCTGGAACAAAATCCTGGTGACCCGCAGGCGACCTGGCTGAAGGCCTGTCTGCAAGCCGGTCGACAAGCCTATACCGACGCTATCGCCACCTTGCAGCCGCTGACTGCCACTGGCAACCTGACCACCCAAGCGACCGAACTCACCAGGCTCAGCAATGCCGCGGCCACGGCGCCGTCGCCCAAGGCCGAGACCGAACTCGGCGATTTCTTTGTCGCCCAGGATCTGTTCGCCCTGGCCGATGGCCGTCGCATGACCCCCGAAGCTCAGCAGCGCCTGTACCTGGCAGCCTTCGAACGGTTCTGGGCCGGCAGCTCGCGCTGGATGCAGACCACGGGTACCGGCTTGACCTTCGTGCGTCAGGGGCCGGATGGCCCGGCCAATGCCACGCTAGTGACCGACCTGTCGCCTTTGCGCGATCTGCCCGTGCGGGAACTGTGGCTACAAGACACCCGCATTGGGAGTATCGCCGCATTGAAGGAGATGCCCCTGACCACACTGTCCCTGGCCCGCACCCAGGTTCGCGATCTTTCGCCATTACAGGGCGGCAATATTGAAATTCTCGACCTCAGCGACACCCACATCAGCGATCTGACTCCACTGACCGGCATGCCGCTCCGCCAGCTCAGCGTGGCCCGGACCAAGGTCTCCAGCCTGCAACCCTTGCTCGGGCGTCCGCTCAAGGACCTGGATCTGTCCAGCACCCAGGTGAAGGACTTGGCGCCCCTGCAGTACATGAAACTTGATCGGTTGATCCTGGAAGGCCTAGCCATCCCTGACGGTGGGTTGCGGGTACTGCAGCAGATGCCGCTCACCGCGCTCTCGTTGCGCAGCACGGGCATGGTTGATCTGACCAATCTGCGCGGCCTGCGCCTGCGCACGCTTGATCTGTCCGGCAACAGCGCCTTGCAGCACCTGGATGCCTTGGTGGGCATGCCTTTGGAAGAGCTGGATCTCTCCGGCAATTCCAATCTCAGTGACCTGTCGGCCCTGGCGCAACTGCCGCTGAAGCGGCTGAATCTGGTGGGCACCCGCGTTACCGACCTCAGCCCGCTGGCAGCCATGCCGCTCGAGCGCCTCGACCTTAACCCCAAGACCATCACCATTGGACTCGACGCTCTGCGGGCCAAACGCACCTTGAAGGCGTTCGGCCCCGAACCGGTCAAGCCGGCTGCGCAATTCTGGCGCGAAGTCGCCGGACCGTGATCGCGCTAGCCATTCAGGCGCTGGTCATCTCGGCGCGAAAACAGGGCATCCTGGACGAGGATAATCTTGGCCGGCTGGGGCGGCGCGCGGAACGGCGCAGCGTGACCTGCGTGGCCGACCTGCGCGCGTGGCTGACCGACAGCAAAGACTGCACGCCACGCCTAGCGCAACAGCTGCTGCGCTTACTGCCGGCACTCAATGACCATCACGTCGGAGAGAACGTCCTGCTTACCCATCTGGCCGATGGCGGCATGGGCCGGGTCTATCTGGCCGAGAATCCAGCTGGTGGGCTGGTGGTGGTCAAAACCCTGCGCTCAGAGTTCAGTGACAACCCCCGGTACGCTCACCGCTTCAAGCGCGAGGTGGCCATCACCGGGCGCCTTGATCATCCCAACCTGGTCAAGTGTCTTGGGCATGGCCAAGAACAGGACGGGCAGCTCTTCCTGGTGCTGGAATATGTCCCCGGGGGCGATCTCGCGGCACTGATCTCGCGCATCAACCGGCTGCCCCAGGTCGAAGCCCTGATCATCTGCTATCAGGTCGCCAAGGCTGTTGCCCATGCCCATGGCATGAGCCTGATCCACCGGGACATCAAGCCGGGCAATGTCTTCATCGCGAGTGATGGCCAGGCCAAGCTGGCCGACTTCGGCCTGGCCCGCTCCACCGTGGACAGCTACTCACTGAACACCATCGAAGGGCGCGCCATCGGCTCACCCTCGTTCATGTCCCCCGAGCAGGTCGCGGGCAGCAAGGACATCGACACCCGCGCCGACCTCTACGCCCTGGGCTGCGTGCTGTACTACCTGCTGGTGGGCCACGGACCCTTCACCGGCCAGGCAGTGGACATCATGCGCGCTCAGGTCGACGCGCCCCCACCGGACGTGCGGACCAAGCGGGCGGACGTGCATGAGCGCACCGCCAAGACCATCCTGAAGCTGCTGTCCAAGGATCCCGGGCGGCGCTATCAGACGCCGCAACGGCTGGTCGAATCCCTGAACAAAACCCTGCGCACTCTGGGCGTCGATCCTGAGAACCGCCTCTGCCAAGAGACCATCAACCTCTCCGCCTCTGGGACTCACGCCGCCCTCCAGGAGCCGCTCTCCGCCCCAGCCACCAGACCCGCGACGGTATCGGTCCCAAAGGTCAGCCCCCCGGCCCCGTCGTCCGCCCGCCATACCCAGCCCTCCACCCAGGACGGACTGTGGTTGGATCCACCAACCGCGCGCGCCACCCGGCCGATCGCCAAACCGGTGGCAGACCCTTCCACCAGGGCGAACGAAGCGGCCGTGGCACGACCTCCGGTGCCGACTCACCCCTCGCCGCGAGCCCGAGCGGCCACTCCGGCCCCGGTGCAGTCAGCCAGGCCGTCGACCGTGCTCACCATGCCCACGCCGCAGCCGAGCCGGTTGCAACCGCTCACCCTGGTCCCTGCCACCAGCAGCGAGATGAGCCTGACGGATCAGGGCTTGGCCACGGTGCACGATGACGGCGACCGCCTGGTCGGTTCAACCGAAGCGGCCGTGGCTGAGGATTGGCTGACCCTGGAGGGGGTCGATGGCTCACGGATCATCCTGCTCGCACGTTCAACCATTGTCGTCGGCAAGGTCCGCGAAGCGCCGGTCGACCTGACCCTGCGCGTCTATCCGCTCGACCAGTTTGGCGATGAATGCCAGCGGGTCTCAAAGTCGCATTTCCGGCTGCGCTGCGACCGTGACAATCGCACCCTGGTGATCGAGGATACCGGAAGTGCGAATGGCACCATCCTGGATGGCCGCATGCTGAATCCTTTGCAGCCTTGGCCGCTGGCCGAAAACCACGAGCACCAGTTGGAGATCCCGCGCAGCATCCGCATGGCCATCCGGTCAGTGCCGCAGCGCAGCCAGCAGACCTTCCGCATCGCCGGCATGCCCCCAGGTGGCAAAGGCTCCGCCTGCGGTATCGACTCCAGCCACGTCCATGATGCCGTGGTGCTGCGGCGTATCGACAATCGCGCCGAGATGCGCTATGCGATGGTGCTCCGTCGCGTCACGGTCGGCGGTCAGCGCGCCGATCTGCCGGTCGCTAACTGGTCGGGTCCGGATCTGGATCTCGCCCGCTTCGCTAACCGTTGGATCTGGCGTACGGTCGGCTTCGGCGCTTGGCTGCCGGTCATCGCCGGCAGTTCGCTGGAGTCCTTCCCGCTGCTGGCTAACGCAGGGTCCTATGAGGATTATCGCTAAGCGTAATTAATCACGCCGGCCACATGGCCAAGGCTCGGCTGCAATCAGCCAGGGACGGCACCAGGGCGAGGCGGAAGAAGCCCTCGCCGCCAGCGCCAAAAAATCCGCCGGGGCTGATCACGATGCCACGCTCCAAGCAGCGTACGGCGTACTGATCGGCGCTGATGTGCGCGGGGACCTCTGCCCAGAGATACAAGCCGGCGCTGCTGGGCAGGATGCCGATGCCCTTGGCGGTCAAACCGTCGGACAGCAAACGGTGCTTGGCAGCGAAGATGCCTCGCCGCTCGGCGGCGTGCTGGTCATCGGCCCATGCGGCCGCCCCAGCCGCCTCGACGAAGGCCGGCGAACCGACCCCCATGTGCACCCGCCAGCGGCGGAAGGCCGCGATCAGGCCTGCATCGCCAGCGATGAAGCCAGAACGGTAGCCAGTCATCCCACTGCGCTTTGAACAACTGTGGAAGGCCAGCACACCCTGCGTCGCCACCTCAAGCACCGAGGGGGGCGCGGCGGCGTCAAAAAACCACAGATCCTGATAGCACTCGTCGCTGGCCAGTAAGATCCCGTGGGCCTGGCAAACCTCGACCTGGGCCCGCAGGTAGCCCAGATCGACGCAGGCCCCGGTGGGATTGTGCGGGTAGTTCAGCCAGGCGATGGCAGTGCGATCTAGCTCAGCCGCCGGCAGGGCCGCCAGATCAAGCCGAAAGCCCTGCGCCCGTTGCAACACCACCGGATGCGGACGACCGCCAGCGAACAGGGCCGACGACTCGTAGACGGGGTAGGCCGGCGTACCGAAGACCACCAGATCGCGACCGCTAGCAGGGTCCAGAAACGCCAGCGCGAGATGGAAGATCGCCTCTTTGGACCCGGCCGAGGGCAGCACCTGGGTCGACGGATCAACCGTCACCGCAAAGCGACGCTGCACATATCCGGCCACCGCCTGACGTAGGGCCGGCGTCCCTGCC
>JBBQTJ010000198.1:0-6579 GCA_038213315.1 Planctomycetota bacterium | reverse complement strand
CGCACCATCGTGCACCTGCTGCAGTACTGCCCCGAGCGCCGTACCAAGGAGCTTGACCTGGTCGAAGATATCGTGCCCCTGCACAATGTCGGCGTTGATCTGGCCCTGGCCAAGGCACCCAAGCAAGTCTACCTGGCACCCTCCAAGCAGACCCTGCCCTTCCACTACGAAGCAGGCCGCTGCACGGTCAACGTGCCGGTGGTCACCGGGCACGAGATGATCGTTTTCGCATAGACCGGCGCTCGCGTCCACCCGCCCGCACCCACCCCGACCCCGCCCGCGAACCATGCACCTCGCCCCGAAAATCCCCACGGTCCTTTACGGTGGCGACTGGTGTCCCGAGCAATGGCCGCAGGAGGTCTGGCAGGAGGACATGCGCCTGATGCAGCAGGCGGGCGTCAACCTCGCCACCCTCAACGTCTTCAACTGGGTGAAGATCCAGCCGCGGGAGGGCGAGTGGCAGTTCGCCTGGCTCGACGAGCTGATGGACCTGCTGGCCGCCAAGGGGATCTTCGCCGACCTCGGCACTGCCAACGCGGCGCCACCGGCCTGGATGTCGGTGAAGAACCCCGACATGCTGCCGATGGACGACAAGGGTCTGCGCTGGTTCCACGGCTCGCGCCAGACCATCTGCCCCAACTCACAGGTCTACCGCAGCGCCAGCCGCGAGATCACCCGGCGCATCGGCGAGCGCTACCGCGCCCACCCGGCCCTGGCGATGTGGCACGTCAACAACGAGCTCGGTCACGGCGTTGGCATGTGCTATTGCCCGAACTGCCAGCGCGCTTTCGGACCCTGGCTGGAGCAGCGCTACGGCAGCCTGGCGGCGGTGAACGCGGCCTGGGGCACCGAGTTCTGGGGTCAGAACTACGGCGACTGGAGCGAGATCCCGCCGCCGATGAAGACCTCGGCGCAGATCAACAGCGGGCTGCTGCTCGACTGGAAGCGCTTCATGAGCGACTCCTATCTGGCGCTTTACCTCGACTCGGCGGAGATCCTACGCGCGGTCAGCCCCGGCATTCCGGTCACCACCAACTTCCTTTACGAGAAGAAGCGCACCGACTACCGCGGCTGGGCCGATCACCTCGACTTCATCTCAATCAGCGCCTTCCCCGACCCGGCCACCCGGCAGCTCTCGACCTTGGAAGCCGAACTCAACTTCGCGATGATGCGCGGACTCAAGCAGGGCGCGCCCTTCCTGCTCATGGAGCAGGCCGCCAACCACGTCGCCTGGCGTGACACCAACGCGAGCAAGCGGCCGGGGATCATGCGCCTGTGGTCCTACACCGCGCTGGCGCACGGCAGCGACGGCCTGCTCTTTTTCCAGTGGCGCCAGTCCGACAAGGGCGCCGAGAAGTTCCACTCTGCCATGGTCCCGCACGCCGGGGCTGATTCGCGAGTCTTCCGCGAGATCTGCGCCCTGGGCAAGGAACTGCCGGCCTTGGCACCGTTGATCGGTTCCCGCGTCGAGGCGGAGACGGCGGTCCTGCTCGACTACCAGAACTGGTGGGCGGTGGAGTACCCGCGGCGCATCTCGTGTGAGATGACCTACGACGGCGTCTTCAAGCCCTGGTTCTACACCCTGCGCCGCCTCAACCTGCCGGTCGACGTGGTGTGGGCCGGTGACGACCTCTCGCGCTACCAGGTGGTGGTGGCGCCGCTGCTGCACCTGCTGCGCGACGGCATGGCCAACCGCCTGGAAGACTTCGTCGCCGCCGGCGGTGATCTCATCGTGACCTACTGGAGCGGCATCGTCGACGAAAACGACAACGTCTTCCGCGAGGGCTATCCGGGCCCGCTGGCAAAGCTGCTTGGCCTGAAGATCGAAGAGGTCGAGTCGCTGCCCAAGGGCGAGAAGAACCGCATTCTGGTCGAGAATGGCGCGGGCCTCGCCAAAGAGTACCCGGCCGCGCTCTGGGCCGAGATGCTGCATCCCAGCAGCGCCGAGGTGCTGGCCCGCTTCTCCGGTCCCGCCTTCGCCGGCTCGCCCGCGCTCACCGTCAACCGCTTCGGCAAGGGCCGTGCCTGGTACGTCGCCACCCAGCTTGGCGACGACTTCCACCGCGACCTGCTGCGCTCCATCACTGCCAGCAGAGGTATCGTGCCCCCGGCCCAGGCCGGCGAGGGCATCGAGGTGATGCGCCGTCGCGGTGACGGCGGCACGTTCCTCGTTGCCCTCAACCATCGCGAAGAGGCGGGCGAGCTCACGCTGCCCGCCGGTGTCTGGCGCGACCTCGTCGCCGGCAAGCCCGCCGAGGGCTGTGTCCAGCTCGCCGCCCTCGACGCGCGCGTCTTCCAGCAGCGCTGATTCCACCGTTTTTCAAGGTCTTCGCCATGAACGCTCCCGCCGCGACCACCGGTTCCTTCACCATGCCCACCGAGAAGGGCCTCGACCACCTGGTGGTCGAGCTGGCAGCGACGTGGGGCGCCGACGCCATCCGCGACAGCGACGGCACCGAGCTCTCGCCCGACCTCATGAAGCTAGGCTTCGAGGTCTTCAGCACGCTCGCGCTGGTGCGCTACGACCAGGCCTGGGCCAAGCAGCATCCCGACCACGCGCAGCAGAAGTACCTGATGGCCGGTCCGACCCTGGCCACGGGCGGCGAACTGCGCCTCCCGCTGCTTGCCGGCTACAGCGACCAGCAGTTCCAGATCGACGCCCAGCACGATCCCAAGGAATGGTGGGAAGTCATCGACCGCACCAGCGGCGCGGTGCTGCCCCTCGCCGGCTGGAGCTTCGATGCCGCCAGCGGCGCGGTGGTGATCGCCAAGCCCGCGCCCTTTCATCAGTACACCGTGGCCTTCCTGGTCTTCCAGGTCTGGGAGACCACCTCGATGTACAACCACCTGACCAACGGGTGGACCGGTGTGCACCAGCGCGGCCTCGACCCGCGCCATCCCGAGACCCGGGCGCAGATGCTCAAGGACGTCGACCGCTTCATCGATGAAAAACCGCAGATCGGCTGGGTGCGCTTCACCTCGATGTTCTACCAGTTCCCCATCGTCTCTGACGACAAGAACAACGCGCGCTTCAAGGACTGGTGCGGCTACCTCGACACCGTCTCGGTGGCGGCCATCCGCGACTTCGAGAAGGAGTACGGCTACCGCCCACGGCCCGAGCAGTTCGTGCAGGCCGGCACCTACAACACCACCAAGATGGTGCCCACGCCCTTCTACCGCGAGTGGGTGGCCTTCATCGACCGCTACGTCCACGCCCTGTCCAAAGATTGCGTGGCCACCGCCCGCAAGCGCGGCAAGAAGTCGGTACTCTTCTTCTGCGACCACTGGATCGGCACCGAACCCTACGCCGATAATTTCCAGGAGATCGGCTATGACGGTATCGTCGGCCCGGTGATCAACGGCCGCGAGCTGCGCCGCATCGCCGACGTGCCGGCGCCGGTGCAGAAGGAACTCCGCCTCTATCCCTACTTTTTCCCGGTGAACTTGCGCAACGAGCCCTGCTTCAAAGAGGGCGGCGAGCCGGTGAAAGAGGGCCGCGCCTACTGGATGGCGGTGCGGCGCAGCCTGCTTCAGGCCCCGGTCGACCGCATCGGTTTCGGCGGCTACCTCTCGCTGGTGCAGAAATACCCGGATTTCATCGCCTTCGTCACGCGCCTAGCCGACGAGTTCCGCGCCATCAAGACCGCCAGCGGCATGCAGCTGCCGCAGCAGGCGCCCTTCCGTCTCGCGGTGCTCACCGCCTGGGGCAAAACCCGGCCCTGGATGTACGACCAGACCTGGCCAGACGGCGGCTTCTTCGAGAGCCTCGCCGGCCTGCCGGTGGCCATCGACTGGATCTCCTTCGAAGACCTGCGCCGCGACGGTGTCCCGCCCGGCACTGGCGTGCTGCTCTCGGCGGGCGACGCCGGCAGCTCCTGGTCCGGCGGCAGCGAATGGCTCGACGGCTGCGCCCAGGCGCGCATCCGCGAGTTCGTGTGGACGGGCGGCGGTTTCGTCGGCCTGCTTGACCCCAGCGCCTGCTGGAAGGACGGCAAGCTCTTCCAGCTGCGCGACGTGCTCGGCTTCGACCGCGAGACCGGCCAGACCCTCGACATCAAGTGGAACGTCGGCGCCAAGAGCGTCGATCAGCACTTCATCACCGCCGATGGCGTGCCTCCCCTCGGCCGCCTGCGCGACGGCGTCTTCGCCTGCTCGACCCAGGCCGAGATCCTGGCCAAACAGGACGGCCTCATTGCGCTGGGCACCAACCGCTTCGGTCAGGGTCGCGCGGTCTACTTCGCCGGCTTCAAGCTCGGCGCCAGCGCCAACCGCCTGGCCCAGCGCGCGCTTTATTGGGCCGCTGGAAAAGAGGACACGCTGCAGCGCAGCTTCGCAGCTGATCCGCGTGTCGATTGTGCCTACTACCCCGCCACCGGCCGCATGGTCATCGTCAACTCGTCCAGCGAGACGGTGGAAACCCAGGTCTTCGACCAAAATGGAAAAACGAGCGAGCTCGAGCTGCCGCCGCACGGCCAGATCATCCGCTGAATCCCTCCTTCCCCGTTCCCTGCACCACCGCCTGTCCGGAGCCCGACGTCCATGACCGACCTCATCATCAGCCCCACCTGGAACGCCCCCGGCGAGACCCTGCGCCACACCTGGGAAGGAGTGCTGAACGTCGACCAGTTCCGCTGGCTGGTGCGCAAGGACTGTCAGGACCACCTGCGCATGGCCCACGCCGAGATCGGCGGCCGCATCGTCCGTGCGGTGGGCATGCTTTGCGATGAGATGCGGGTGGTGGGGCGCAACCCCAACCTCGCGCGCCAGGAGGGGCAGGAGGGCACCCGCACCAACTTCCAGATCATCGACTACGTCATCGATGAACTGCTCGCCCTTGGCATCCGGCCGATGATCACCACCTGCTTCATCCCCGCCGTGCTCTCGGGCGGCAGCGCCACGGTCTTCGATACCAAAAGCATCACGTCGATGCCCAAGGACTTCGCGGCCTGGGGCCGCCTGATCGGCGAACTGGTGCAGCACCTGGTCGACCGCTACGGCCGCGCCGAGGTGCGGAACTGGTACTTCGAGGTCTGGAACGAGCCCAACCTCAAGGGCAGCTTCTGGGACCGCGACACCGACAACGAGTTCGATGGACTCTACGGCACGCTGTGGACCACCACCTGGCGCGCGATCAAGAAGGTGGACGAGGGCTTCCGCGTCGGCGGCCCATCGGCGGCGCGTGGCGAGTGGCTGCAGGGGCTGCTGGAGTTCTCGCGCAGGGAGAAGTGCGAACCCGACTACATCATCAGCCACGTCTACAACAACGACAGCGACCCCAAGAACAGCAAGCACTCGCCCTTCATCGGCTCCCAGGCCGACCGCGCCCCGGACAGCCCGAACTACACCCGCGGCGTGGTGCGCGGAGCGCGCAAGATCCTTGACGACTGGGGCTTCAAGGGCGAGGTGCACTGGAACGAATGGGGCACCTCCTGGTTCCCCAGCCAGCCCCTGCGCGAGATGCCGCAGGAGGCCGCCTGGCTCTGCCGCACCATGGGCGAGGTCGGCCAACTCGGTACCTACTTCGGCTACTGGGCCCTGAGCGACATCTACAATCAGGTCGGCTACGGCCGCGAGACCTTCCACCACAACTACGGCATGCTCAACCTCCAGGGCCTGCGCAAGCCGGCCTGGTTCGCGCACATGCTGCTGAGCAAGCTTGGAGACAAGCGCCTGCCGGCGACGGTGGCCAATGGCAGCGAGGACCTCGGCACCATCGTCAGCTCCAGCCCCTCGGGCCGCCAGGCCCTGGTTTTCGCCAGCCAGTACAACGACGCCAGCACCCGCACCAACCACCGCGTACGCATCAAACTGCCCAGTCGCCCAGCCAAGGGCCTGCGGCTCTGGCGCCTCAATGAGGACGAGAACAACATCCTCGCCTTGTGGCGCGGCATGGGCTCACCGGCCTACCTCAACGCCGATGAGCGCGGCTACCTGCAGAGCCAGAACAAGCTCACGGCCTGCTACCCCAAGGAGGTGGTTGTCGAGGAGGACGCGGCAGGATGCTGGGCCAGCTTCGACCTGCCGGCCCCCGGCGTGGCGCTGCTGGAAATCCCGGAGTAGCCCCAGCGTCGCCAGGTCTAGGCGAGCTGGAGCTCGCCTGTCCCAGGGGATCTCAGCAGATTGCCGCTGATAGATAGATGATAGATAGAGGACAGGCATCGTATGTTATGAAGGGCTGTTCCTGGGTGAGGCGAGCTCCAGCTCGCCTAGGCGGTGGCCCATGGGCCACCCAGCGCTGCTACGCCTCCGCCTTCGGACGAGATCAGGCCTCAAAAATCCACAGCGCCATGCTCGGCCGTCTATCTCCGACACGTTCTTCGGCGTGTTAGAGCTCGCCTACCCCGACAACCGCCGTGCTACCAGCTGCTGCTACGCCCGCCGCGACCGCCGCTGTTGCCGCCACCACCACCGCTGTTGCCACCACCGCCGCCGCCGCTGTTTCCACCGCCGCCATGGCCATGGTCACGGCGACCGGGTTGGCTGTGGCCGGTGCGATGGGGTGAGCCACCGGGGGTCTGCGGGCGTCCACCGCCGCCACCACGACGCTGTTGCTGGAACTGGCGCGGGGGACGGACGTCC
>JBBQTJ010000197.1:0-6596 GCA_038213315.1 Planctomycetota bacterium | reverse complement strand
ACTGACGCGAATGGCCGCTTCGACTATCAAGCCGGGCAGATGGTCACCTTCACGCTCGGACGCACCCCGCTCGGAACGATCACCGGCGCCGACGTCATTACACCGCTGACTCTCCTCAACACTAGCGATGAGACCGACCAGCGCGTGATCAATATCACGCGCCTGCTGCAATCGCTGGACGCCGACGGCAACCCGGACAACGGCATCGTGCTCGATGACGCCGTGCAAACTGCCGCGGCCTCTATCGGCCCGATCAACTTCGATCAGAGCGTCGCGGCGTTCGCAATCGATCCGCTGGTGTCCGATTTGCTGCGGCAAGCCCTGGAGGGCCGCGGTCCCAGGGGAAGACATGGCGATGACGGAGGCTGTCCCCTGGGACCGCGGTTCTCCAGAACCGCTGCCTTCTGGCGGTACGACAGCAAGGCCGGCCCTGGAGGGCCGCGGTCCCAGGGGAAGACATGGCGATGACGGAGGCTGTCCACCAGCAGATAGCCAAACCCCCGACTCCGGTCTCGCCGGCGTCCTGCCATTGCCTGCAAGCAGTCCGGCGGAGCATCCGCCCATGCGCGTCGCCCTGCTGCTCGCTTATGACGGCTCCGACTTCGCCGGCTGGTGGCGGCAACCTGGCCTGCGCACCGTGGCCGGCGAATTGGATGCCGCCTGCCTGCGCCTGGGCGAAGGCGGCGCCGCCGCAGTGGGCTGCTCGCGCACCGATGCTGGCGTGCATGCTTTTGGCCAGGTCGCCCATGTTGACCTGCAACGCCCGTGGGAGCCTAGCCGTTTTGCCCAGTCGCTGGCGGCGCAGCTGCCAGCGGACCTGGGCCTGCGCGCTGTTGCTCCGGTGGCGGAGGGCTGGCATGCGGTGCACGACGCCGTCGCCAAGACCTATCGCTATCGCCTGGATGCCGGCGCGATCCCCGATCCTTTCGCGCGGCAGTACGCGTGGCGCACCCCCTTCGCCCTGCGACTGGAAGCCTTGCAGGCGGCGGCGGCCCCGATCGCCGGCGAGCGCGACTGGCGGGGCTTCGTGCGGCGCGGTGACGCTCGCGAGGATCTGGTGCGCCACCTCACCGCCGTCACCTGGCACGCCGATGCTGACCAGTGGATCGCCACCGTCACCGGCCGCGGCTTCGCCTATCGGCTGGTCCGCAGTCTGGTGGGGGCGATGGTCGCGGTGGCTCAGGGTCACGTGGCGATGGACGACCTGCACCGCAGCTTGGCGGGCGACGACACCCCCGCCGGGCACCAGCAGGCACCCGCGTGCGGACTGTACCTGCATGACGTGCAGTACGCGCCCGCACCCGGCTGGCGCACTGCCGGGCGCGCGGTTGACCCACCCGCCCCATCCGTCTCATAGCCGCCCATGGCCCTGACCCTGGCAGACAAGGTGACCCTGGCGCGCATCGCCCTGCTGCCGCTGATCGTCGCCGCCTACCTGTTCCTGCCAATTGAGCATGGCTGGTGCCTGTGGGTGGCCGGGGCACTGTGCGGGTTGGCAGAATATTCTGATTTCGTCGATGGACGCATCGCCCGGCGACGGGGCGAGGTCAGCGATTTCGGCAAATTGGCCGACCCCTTCTGCGATGTCTTCTATCGCATCGGGGTGTTCATGGTGCTGCTGCTGCCTGCTGGCGGGGTGGGCTGGGTGGTCGGCGAACAAGCCATCCCCATGGCCGGCCATCACGGCTACAGCTGGTATGATCAGGTCGCCCGCACCGATGTGCATCAATTGGTGATCGCCACCGGACCTGGCCAGTTGGGCGCTGGCCTGATGCCCTTCTGGCCGGTGCTGCTGATGGTGCTGCGCGAAATCATCGCCGGTGCCCTGCGCGCCATGACTGCCACTCGTGGCCTGGTGCTGGCGGCTCGCACCTCGGGCAAGGTGAAGGCCTGGCTGCAGGGCTTCACCATCATCTTCTTCATGGGCTGGGCCTGCGTCTTCTTCGAGCGCTCTGCCTGGATCCTGGAGGCAGCCAATGTGGCGGCCTGGATCTGCGCCCTGGTCAGCGTCGGCTCCATCATCGAATACATTTGGGTCAACCGAGCGGTGCTGGCGCAGATGGCCGTGCGGAAAGTGTGAGATCGATCCTGTCGCTGCTGGCGATGCTGGGCGCCTGCGCCTACGACGTGGCCATTGATGAAACCTTGGACCTACGCCCCGGCTGGCTGCGCGTGCAGCCCGATGGCAGTGGCATCCTCGAACTATCGGCGTGGCTTGGCGAGCATGATCTGGGTCTAAGCCGACGAGCCGCCCTGTCCGCTTTTCGTCACCACGTCGGTTTGGACGAGGATGATGCCGCCGTCCCCTTGTTCGCCGAGCGAGCGTGGCGCTTCGTGGCCGACAGCGACGCCGGTCGCCCCGTGACCCTCACGCTGGGCAGCAAGGAATGGCCGCTGGGCGTGACCAATGACGACGGCGTGGCGAGCGCCGCCTGGACCATCCCCAGCGCCAGTGTCGCCGCGCTGCTTGCCGCACCCCAGATCAGCACCCTGCCGCCCCGCGCGAGCCAGCCCTGGCCAAGCGCAGCGCTGGTGATCACCCCAGCCAGCGGCATCGCGGTGATCACCGATCTGGACGACACCATCAAGCAGACCAACGTCCTTGAGAAGACGAAGCTGATGCACCGGGTCTTCTGCGAACCATGGACGTCGGTGCCGGGAATGGCTCAAGTCCTGCGCACCTGGTCGGCCTCGGGCGCCAGCCTGCACGTGGTCTCGGGAAGTCCCTGGCCCCTGTACCCGGCCTTGGCCAACTGGTGGCACGAGCAGGACCTGCCCGCCGCCACCTGGGATCTGCGTCAGGCGCGCATGGGCGATGGCAGCATTCTGTCCCTGCGGGATCCACCAGAAGCTCACAAGCTGGCCGCGATCGCCGCCTTGCTCGGCGCGCTGCCGCGCCACCACTTCGTCCTGATCGGCGATACCGGCGAACGGGATCCGGAAATCTACGCAGCAATCTATCATGCCCAGCCCGCGCGGGTGCTGCGCATCCTGCTTCATGCAGTACGCGGCGAGACCCGCAGCGATGAACGTCTGCGCAACGCCCTGGCCGGCATCCCCGACGACCCGGTGCAGCTGGTGCCTCTTCAGCCCTGACCGGTTTATCCCCGTTGTCGCATCGTCCCTGGGCCCACGCTGCGGCGCATGCCGACGCCTTCAGGATCCGCTCCCGCTCGTATCTGGCCACGCCTGGGCCCGACCCTGCTCAACACTGCCCTCGGCCAGGCCGATCCGTCGAGCCTGCAGCGCGCCCAGCGGTCGGTCTGCGCCCCGGGGTCGCCGCTGGCAGAGTGGTTGCCGGGCAGCAACGAAGCTGACGCGCTGAAGCGCGCCAATGCCGCCGTCAGTCGCTTGGTGGCGCGGGGGGCACGGGCGGATCGGCAGTCCTGGGACGAACTCGACGCGTCCTTCCGTCAGCAGCCGGCCGAGCGCTGGCAGGCCCTGCATCAGGCCGCCTTGGCGTGGTTGTCCGAGCGCGGCTTGCAGCCCCGGAACGGCACGGCTTCAAGTACCGCAGCTCCCTCCCCAGTCCGCATGGTCAGCTTGCCCAAAGCCGCCGACGACGCCTGGGCCCGCTTGATCCCCCGCCTGATCGAATCCGCACGCGCTGGCCAGGCTGGCGAGTCCCAGCGCGGCATCTGCGATCATTACGCCCGGCACGGCTGGGATCCGGGTGACTTGACCGGCTGGGTGCCCTCGGCCGCCGACCTGGATCGCTTGCTGGCGGCAGAGACCTTGCGTCGGCACCTGTTCTCCTCGCCGCTCGGGCAGCAAGCCTTGCTCGCTGGCGAATTCCTCGCCCAGGTGCAGCAACTGTCACGCCACGGCGCGGTGCTGCTGGCCCTGGCCCGGGCCTACTTGGCGGCCCACGAGGTGGGCATGCATCCGCCCGCCCGCCGTGGCGGTGGCGGTGGCGGTGGTGGCGGCGGTGGTGGCGGTGGCGGCGGCAACCGCCGTGGTGGCCGCGGGCGACGGCGCAGCGGCGGAGCCATGGCGGTACGCCTGCCCCCGGCCCAGTCCGAACGGGCGGACTTCGTCCTCACCAGCGACACCATCGCCATCTACATCGACGAGGTCGAGCTGGGCACCGCCCACGGCGCCATCGCCGGCATCGTGTGGAACGGAACCGAACCCGATCATCGGGTGTTGTCGCATATCGCCACCCATCGGCGCTCGCCTGAGCCGCTCAACGAATTGCTGGGCTGCGCCCGGGCCTTCCCTTTCCTGGTGCCGGTGCGCGGTGCCGCCGACGCGCCGGCGCGCTATCTGCCCATGGTGCGCACCGCCTTGCAGCTGCTGTTGGGCTGGCTGCTGCCGCTGCCGACGCGGCCAACCCGCGTGCTGGTGTATCTGGAGCGCTACGGCCAATACGACCCGGGCGATGATCTGACTCCCTATTTCGCGGGTGCGCTGGACGAATCGATGGTCGACTTCCCCGAACGCTTCGCGCCCTGGAAGTTGGCGCAGGTTGGCTGGGAAGGGAAAAACTTCGGCTACCTGCCGTGGGGCGATCTGGTCGGCTACTGGTACCTGGCGCGGGTGGTGCGGGGCGAACGCTTTGGCGGTCACGATTGCACCAAGCTGCCTGGCTACATGCCGGTGGATGACGATGGCTATCGCCGCATCCGCGCCGCCAGCCGCATCGTCGGCACGCCGGCGGTCGAAGAACTGCTTGATGTCGCCCGTGACCTAGCGGGCACCACCCTGGGCCGCCTGGTGCTGCGTTCGGCGGCCAGCGCGGTCGCGGCCGACAGCACCCTGCAAGAGCGCCTCCTGGATGCCCTAGAGCGCCGTCGTCGCGATGGCGATCCGCGGGTGTTGCGCCCGCAGGAAGCCGCAGTGCGCAGCCTGATCGGCGAGGTGCCCGCCGAAGCCCCGCTGCGCGTGCGCCTGCTCGCCATTGGCCTGGGGCTCGGCTCGGGCGACATCGAACGCGCCGCCACCGCGACCGCTGCCTATGCCGACGTGCGCGAGCGGGCTCTGCGCCTGGATCGTGAATTGGTGGCCCGTCTGGATCTGGCCCAGACCGCCGCCGAGGCCGACCACTTCCATTTCGCCGAGGCCGCCAAGCGGTTGGAACAGATCCGCAGCGATGCCGCCTTCATCTACCTGACGCCAGCGGCGCGGGCGCGCCTGGTGATTGTGCAGGCGCGGGTGCACGCCGTCGATGGTCGTCACGAAGAGGCCGACGAGACGTTTTCGGCCGCCCTGGTGTTGCTCGCCGACGACCCCGGCCTGGGCGAGGCCCAGCGCGGCCGCGACTGCGAACGGGTGGCCTGCTGGCGGGCGATGAACGCCCTGGATGGACACCTCGCGACCGCGCCGGCCCTGCTGACTGCGGCCTTGGGCGTCAGCCCCGCCGAGGCCGCCACCGCCCTGGCGACGGTCTCAGGCGAAGCCGCCGAAGCGATGCGGGCGCGGCACCACCTGCTGTTGCGCAGCCTGTGGTTCCACAGCGCCGACGAGGACGCCGAAGACGCCTACCTTGATGCCTACGACACCTGGGGAGATCTGCCGGGCCAGCATCCGGGCCAACTCACCGGCGCCTACCGCGCCCTACTGCTGTGGCGTGACGATGCGGACGAAGAGGCGGTCACCGCCCTCTTCCGCGAGGCGCTGGTCGGCTCCGCCGAGGAGGGCCGCAGCCCCTTGCAGCGCCTGACCACCGCCGCCGTGGCCGTGGCCGCCTGGGCCTGCATCGCTGAGGAGGAGTTCTGCAGCTTGGCAGAACGGGAACTGGCCGCCGCCGAAACGGTCGGTGAAGGCTACGCCGAAGCCGCGCAGGAACTGCGCGCCGCGCTGGCCGCCGTCGAGGAACTGCCCGACGACGCCGACCCGGACCTGACTGAAGCCATCGCCGACCGCGCGATCACCGCTTTACCGGCGTCGTGGCATTAGGCCTGGAGTCGCGGGCTGGCTGGTGGCGGCGGACCGGGATTCGCTGAACCCATTGGCCGCTGCTTGGCGCTGGGACTGAGGAAAGGCAGGCGGGCCTGGAGGCCCGCGGTCCCAGGGGAGGCGCCGTCGTTTTTTGATCCGTTGGGGAACAAGCCGCCGTGAACTAACGCCTCTGGCAGGCGTTCTACCGTCATGCGGTACCTGCTCGCCTTCGTGGTCCTGTCTGCAGCTATGAGCGCGGCCATGTCGCAGCAGCGCTCGCCGGGGTCGTCACACTCAGCCGCGATGCCGACGGCCGTGACGGTGGCGCCAGCACTGCCCACTGCGCCCGTGGTGGATCCCTGGCTTGAATTGCCGATGACGGTGCCGGCCCAGCCACCCGCAGACATCTGGCTGGACTCGGCCACGGCGGCGCTGGCGTTTGTCCGTGAATTGGCTGACTGCCGCCGGGAGCTTCAATTCGCCGGGAGCGCGTTAGGCTTCCTCATCAATTGTTCGGTGGCTGCACTTGAGGATGGCAGCCTGGTGTTCCGCGACAAATCCGACCTATGGGTTCGGCGGGCGGATGGCGATTGGTCAAGCCTCCCTGCTGACAACCTGCCCAGCCCCCTGCGGCCCGTGACCAATAAGGAAATTCGCCATGCCGAGATGCTGCACATGGCGAGCAATTCTTACGGACTGGACGCCGGCATTCCGCC
>JBBQTJ010000196.1:0-6649 GCA_038213315.1 Planctomycetota bacterium | reverse complement strand
AAGCATCACACACCCCTCCCCCGCACGTCGCCCAGTCCCTTTGACCCCGTCCGTGGGCACCTCTACAGTCCCCGCCTTCGCGGCATCGACGCATCAACTCGCGGGAAAACGCTTTATGGATACCTTCCCGGTTGCCTGGGGACTCGACATCGGCAGCTCAAGCATCAAGGCGGTAAAAATCGCGCGCAAGGGCGCGGAGGTCACCGTGCTGGGCTATGCGATGGAACCCGTGGCGCACGTGCCCGAGGGCGAGAATCGCGACGAGGCCGTCGACAAGGCACTGGCCAGCTTATCGCTGCGCGAAGAGTTCGGAGACACGCCGGTGATCGCCGCGCTGTCGGGACGCTCGGTGTACACCAAGTCGGTCAACATCCCGGTGCTCAATCCCAAGAACGTCGACAAGATGGTCGAGCTCGAGGCCCGGCAGCAAATTCCGGGAAATTTCGATGAGCTTGAGTGGCGCTATCACATGTCGCCGGCCGCCGATGGCGCCAGCAACGATGTCGCCATCTTCGCGGTGCGCCGCGAGGTCGGCCAAGAGCTGATCCAGCGCTGCAAGCGCGTCGGCATCAACCTGGTCGGCATCTCGGTGTCGTCCCTGGCCCTCTATAATTTCGTGCGCTTTGACCAGACCTTCCCCGATGACGAGACGGTGATGATCCTCGACGTCGGCGGCGAGAACACCGATCTGGTGCTGTACCAGGGCGAGACGCTGTGGATGCGCTCGCTGCCGGTGTCGGGCAATGACGTGACCAAGGCCTTCATGAAGAAGTTCCGCGTGAGCTTCGATGAGGCCGAGACGCTCAAGCGCCAGACCGGCGACAGCCGCCAGGCGGACAAGATCATCAAGGTCATCGAAGGCAGCCTGAACGAACTGACCTCGGAAGTGCAGCGCAGCCTCGGCTTCTACAAGACCACCAATACCAACGCCAAGCTCGAGAATCTGGTGATCTCGGGCTCTACGTTCCGCCTGCCCGGCCTGCCGGAATACTTGGCTGAGCGCCTGCGCTATACCATCAACATCCTCGAAGACCTGGACAAGATCCAGGTCGCCTCGGGCCTGGAGCGCGATCACTTCCTGCACGACCTGCAGTCGTTGGGCGTGGCCATGGGCTTGGCCCTGCAAGGCACCGGCGCCGCCAAGACCAGCGTCAACCTGATGCCCACCAGCCTGCGGGTGCAGAAGATCCTGCGCACCAAGCGGTGGGCGGCGGTGGCCTGCCTGGCGCTGATCGGCGTCGCATCGGTGACCAGCTATCTGATCCAGCAGGGCGTCCTGACCGAAAACGCCCGGCTCGCCGGCCAGGTGAAGGAGGCTTTAGAGCAAAATAAGAAGGACAGCAAGCGTTCCACCGACGTCCTGGCCACGGTGCCCGATCTGGCCACCGCCCTGGCGGCCTATCGTCACCATGGTGCCCAAAAAGGCGTGGTCTACGCGGGCTTCAATCAAGTGATCGAGGCGATCGATGGCGTCGTCCGCGAGTTGGGCCCAACCACGGAGGCCGAACTCGCCCGCCAGAAATTGACCGGGGCCGAGGCCAAGCTGCAGGCCGTCTATCTGCAGCGCATCGAGGTGCCCCCGCCGCCGACGGGCGCCGACCCTTTCCAGCCCTTGGCTGAAAACCGTGTCCTGGTGATTGAAGTGGCGGTGCCGATCGCCGCCAAGCCAGACGCCGTGGTGGTGCCGAAGCTCTTGACCGCCCTGCGGGCCATGCCGGTGCCGGCGGCCTTGGCGGCGGTCCATCGTGGCAAGACGCTGTTTTCCGAAGTCCAGGCCCTCAACCAGGTCCAGGGCACGATCGCCTACAACTACATCGATTTTGAGCATCTCAACGATCGTGGTGACAAGGAGGCGGTGAAGAAGGAAGTGCGCGTGCCGGTGCAGAAGGTCACCCTGCAATGCACGCTGTCCGCCGGTGTGCCCGTCGTCGCCGTAGCCCCCACGGAGGCCAAGCCATGAACCAGGTGAAGCAGAACCTCTTTTGGATCATCTGCGGCGTCGCGCTGGTGGTCCAACTGGTGATCGCGATGGTGGTGCTGGTCCCCGCCGACGACCAGGGCCGCTCGGCCATGGAAGTGGCCAAGGACCTGGACACCCAGGATGCCCTGCTGACCAAGCTGCATGCTCTGGCCCGCAAGGGTGACCCCGAAGGCGAATGGGATGTCGAGTCTGCGGAGCGGCGCACGGCCTTGCTCAACGACTACCTGAAAACGCCCAGGTGGGAGGCAGTATTTGCGCCCTACGTCGCTCGCTACGGCGACCAGACCCGGGCCATCAACGACTATCTGGTGGCGCGCAGCAAGGGTCTGCGCGAGCCGCTGGCCAGCTCGGCCGACCGCCATGCCTGGTACCAGAACTACAAGCTGCGCAGCGATGCTCTGGTCAAAAGCCTGCTTGATGCCGAGGCCCTGGCGGTCGGATCCGGCAGCGCTGCTGGCGGCGGCGTTGGTGCGGCTGCCGGAGCAGGGGCGATCGATGCCGAGGAGGTACCCCGGGCGGCCCGCGATGCCGCCGGCTTCTTCACCCGTGGCGCCGAAGCGCCGGAAGCAAGCGAGCACGAGAAGCTCACCCTCCGCCTGCACTTGCTTGAACAACTGTTCACCACGCTCCTCACCGTCCAGGCGCAGAACCGTGACAATGCTGTCACCGGCACCCCGGCCCAGGGCGCCGTGCCTCGTCCGGCGACACTGACCGCGGTCACTTGGCAGGATGAGTCACCGCCCGGACCCGATGGCATGGCCATCCAGCCCCTGAGCCTGTCGCTGAGTGGGCAGCTCAGCAGCCTGCTGGCCGTGCAGGCCGTCCTGGAGCGCAACGCCGACGAGACCAAGCCGATCTGGGTGGTGCAAGCCGGCAGCGTGGCGGTCAAGCCGACCTATGCCGTGGGTGAGCGCAAGGACGCGCCCGGCGAGACGCTGATCATGAAACTTGACCTGGCGGTGCTGGATTTCAGCGCCAAGGCCCAGGCAACCGCACCCGCGATCGCGGGGCAATGAGGACACCATGAAAGATCTGCTCATCGCCCATGGCGAAAAAGTGGTGGTGGCGGTGGTGGCCGCGGCATGTGCCTGGACCGTCTATGGCGCCTTCACCGATCCCAGCATCCGGGCCAAGGTCTCGGACACTGCGATCACCGCGAAGAAGGAGGAGATCAGCCGCGTCATGAACGGCCAGAAGCCGCCGGCGCTCAAGCCCGGGGCGGACTACTTGGCGCAGATGAAGACCCGCTTCCGCGAAGAGCTGCCCGCGCCCAGCGCGTCGTCGTGGGTGTTCGCCCTGCCGGATGTCGGCCCCGCGGGTGAGAACGACTTCGTGTATGTGTACGAGCTCAAGGCGCCGGTGATCTCTGCCAATGACAGCGTCGGCACCCTGACCCTGGACCTGACCCTGGCACCGGCGACGCGTCCTGCGGACCGGCGCATCGCCGACCAGAATGTGGTCGAATGGGGTCGTGACGGCGGCGCCATCGCCAACCGCGCCCAGGTCATCGCGTTGCAGGTTGAAATGCGCGTGGGCGACGGCCAGTGGCAAAGCGTGAAGGCCAAGGGCGTCGGCAGCGGCCTGATCCCGTTGGGCAAAGAGGTCGCGCCCATCAGCCTGGTGGTGGACGAGGTCAGCGCCTGGGAGCGCCACACCTTCCGCGCCCGGGCCATCGCCAAAGCGACCGGCTTTACGCTGGCTGCCCCCGGCGCCCCCGGCGACCGCGTCCCGGGCGACGCCTCGGTCTTCGTGACCGCCGGCGATTCCGGCGCCGAACCCGACTGGGCGGCTTTCACCGCCGAGGCCCGCAAGCGTGATCCGGCATTCCTGGGCCGCTGGCTCAAAGGCGGCAAGGGGCCACTGCCCGCTGGCATATCGGTCAGCGGTGGCGAGCAGGTGTACACCGGACCCTGGAGCCCGGACGTGGCCATCCTGGCCACCGCCGATCGGCGCTTCGCCCTGCGCAAGATCGGCTCCGACCCCGCCGACCCGTCCAAGATCCTGGCCGAGTTCCTGATCACCAAGCAATTCAAGAATGCAGAAGGCAAGACCGCGTGGGCGGAAAGGCCGGAGGTCTTCAAGACCGAGGTCGGCAAGGTCGTCGGCGGCACGCGTAATAAGGTGATCTGGCCGCTGTCCATCGATCCCCGGCAGATCAAAGACCGTGAAGAGGACTTCACCACGCCCTTCACCCTCAAAGAAGTGAAGGCCGAAGGCGTAAAGCGGGTCTGGTACTACGAATTGAAGGCCAAGCCGCGCATGAATGGCAAGCCGGGCCGCGAGATCGAGGTAAAACCCAAGGAGGTCGACACCAAAATGGTGGTGCTGCAGAATCGCAGCAACGGCGCCCTGCTGGAACTGGCTGAGCTGGACGTAATCCGTCCGCCCAGCGGCGCCAACATGATTATCTACCCCAATTTCAAGGGACCCTACGACGAAGGCGCCGAGTTCCTGCGTAATCCGGTGGATTTCCACCAGTTCGCCCTGGTGCCGCGCCTGCCCAAGCTCTGGGAGGCGGGCAAAGGGCCCTTGGCCGACTTGGCTGCTACGGGCGATCCGGCGGTCTACACCACCGATACCGACTACTACGAGCTGGCCGATGGGCGGCTGGTCTACTGGTGGCCGAGTGAAAAGAAGCTCGAGGTCTACCCCAACCACGACCTGGGTGCGATCGGCGGTAAGGTGACCATCCCGACGCCTGCCCCAGGGCTTGAGAAGCCGGCGCCGAAGCCGCCCGCCCCCAAGCCGCCTCCGGTCGCCCCAACGGGGCAGCAAGACGGTATGCCGCCTGGCGGCATGCCCCCTGGTGAGACTCTGCCGCCCCGGACGACGCGCTGAGGCGCACAGCAGAACACCGTGAGTGACACGATCTTATCAGGGCTTCCCGCCCCCATTTCAAACCTGCCCCGGCTCATAGGGTCGCCCGCTCTTGCGGCTGACCCTGCCGGCCCCGCATCTCTCTCGTAAGGATCCGCCATGCGTCGATCGCTGCTGAGCCTGTCCCCGTTGCTCCTGACCCTGGCCGCGTCCGCTGTCGACCAGCCTGCCGCGCCGGTTATGCCCGCCACGGGCGCCGGCCTGAGCGGCGAGCAACAGGCCTTTTGGAACGAGGTCCAGGCCGAACTGGGCAATGGCCAGTTGACCCCCGAACAACTTCAGGGCGAGGCCGCCTATGCCGAGGCCCATGCCTCGTGGCGCAAGGCCGACTTCATCTCGGCGGAAGAGCAGATCCAGGAAGCGATCAAGCTTTACCCGACCAACCAGAAGGCCCAGGAACTGCGCGAGCAGATCCTGGCGGTGCTCAGCAACCGCTCTGACCGGCTGGCGATGGCCGCCACCTGGTTCCATCAGCTGCAGGATGTGAAGACCCAGGAGCTGGCCGTGCGGCTGGCCGGCCTGATGACGGAAGGCGATCGGCAGATGGCGGCCGGTGAGCACAACGCCGCCGAACTGAACTATGACCGCGTCGAAGTCGGCCTGCGTACCTTCCCCTATTCGTTCGATTGGGGCGATCTGCCCGCCCAGGTGGCCGGCAAGCGCACCGAAGCCCGCGCCGCCAGCCGCAAGTCCGACACCGACCGCAGCGTGGCCGACCGCCAGCGCGCCGAAGAAGAAGGCCGGGCCCAGGCCGAGCGCCAGGAGCAGGCCCTCAAAGCCAAGGTCGAAGAGCTGATCAGCCGGGCCCAGTTGGCGATGGACCGCAAGGACTACCGCCGCGCCGAAGTCGACGCCTGGAACGCCTACGAGCTGGACCGCCGCCGGGACGACGCCCGCAAGCTGTACCTGAAGGCCCGCCGCGAAGGCCACGTTTTGTTCGACGACGAGTACCGCCCCGAGGTGCTGGAGCGCGGCGCCCGTGTGCAGCAGGAGATCCACAAGTCGCTCATCCCCCAGAGCGAATTGCTGGTCTATCCCGAGGACTGGAAGCGTCGCGCGCTGCGCAAGCCCCGCGAGCTGGGCCAGCACAAGACCGAAGCCTGGGTCGCCACGCTCAATGACCGCCTCGAGCAGCGCGTCACCTTCGACTTCCAGGACCAAAGCCTGGAAGATGTGATCGCGTTCCTGCGTCAGGTGACCGGTGTCAATATCGTGGTGGCCCCCCAGGTCCTGGCGAGCGGCCCAGGCAATGTGACCCTCAAGGTCAAGGACATGCGCTTCCGCGATGCCCTGAAGTGGATTCTTGAGTTGACCACCCTGAAGATGGCGCTGCAGGACCAGGCCATCTACATCTCGAACGAAGCCATCGCCGGCTCGGTCGTGCTGCGCATGTACGATGTCACCGACCTGATCTCGCCGGTACAGGACTTCCCCGGCAAGGAATTGGCCTATAGCTCTGCTGGTGGCGCTGGGGCGGGCATCAGCCTGATCGGTGGAGCCGCGACGGCAGGTGGGGAAAGTACCCGGCCGGATCCCCAGCAGCTGGTGGATTTTATCCGCGCCAATGTCGCACCGACCACCTGGGAAACTCCCGGCGTGGGCATCGAACAGCGTGCCGGGTCAACCCTCTTCGTCAGTCAGACCCCCGAGGTCCACGCCCTGATTGAAGGCTTGATGGCGGCCCAGCGCAACCTCTCGTCGTTGCAGGTGCAGGTCAACGTCCGCTTGCTGGATGTGCGCAAGAGCTTCTTCGAAGAGATCGGCTTCGACTGGCGGACCCTGGGCCAGGCC
>JBBQTJ010000195.1:0-6686 GCA_038213315.1 Planctomycetota bacterium | reverse complement strand
GGTGGTCGCCCCGCGACGCTGGAGCAGCGGGCGTAAGACGATCCACAACCCGGTCGGCATGCACGGCGTGATGCAGGGCAACGACGGTGATCTGGCGGTCGGCCCCGCGTGGGAGTCGATCCACGACGGCGCCGCCTTCCGCCATGATGCCGTCCGCCTGTCGGTGGTGGTGGCAGCGGCCCCGGCCGCGATCGACGCCATCCTGGCACGGCATCCCACCGTCGCCGCACTGTTCGACCACGGTTGGCTGTTGTTGTCGGCCCTGCGCCCCGGGACAATGCTGCACCGCCGCCACGCTCACTCCTGGAATGAATCATGCCACTAGATCCCACCATCCTGCGCTCGACGGTCGTGACCGCCGGACTGCAACGCTCCCCCAATCGCGCCATGCTGCGGGCGGTGGGCTTCCATGATGATGACTTTTCCAAGCCGGTGATCGGACTCGCCTCGCTGTGGGCCGAGATCACCCCATGCAATGTCCACCTGGATCGGCTGGCCCGCTCAGCCGCCCTGGGCGTGCGCGCTGCGGGCGGCGTGCCCCAGACCTACGGCGTGCCCACGGTCAGCGACGGTATCTTGATGGGCCACGAGGGCATGCGCTTCAGCCTGGTGTCGCGCGAGGTGATCGCGGACGCCATCGAAACGGTGTCCGGTGGCATGCACCACGATGGGGTGATCGCATTCGGCGGTTGCGACAAGAACATGCCCGGATGCCTGATGGCCTTCGCCCGGCTGGATGTGCCCGCCGTCTTCGTCTATGGCGGATCCATCCTGCCCGGATGCGTGGATGGGGCCGATGTGGACATCATTACGATCTTCGAAGCCGTCGGTCGGCGTCAGGCGGGCGACCTGTCTGACGCCCAAGTAGCAACCATCGAACGCGATGCCTGCCCGGGTGCAGGCTCGTGTGGCGGCATGTACACCGCAAATACCATGGCTTGCGCGATCGAAGCCATGGGCCTGGCCCTGCCCGGCGACGCCAGCACGCCGGCGGTCAGCGCCGGCAAAGAGCGCCTGGCCTTCTTGGCCGGGCGGGCCATCACCGGACTGATCGCACGGCGCCAAGGGGCGCGGACCTTCATCACCCGACGTTCGCTGGAAAACGCGTATGCCACCGCCCTCGCGCTGGGCGGCAGCTCCAATATCATCCTGCATCTGGCCGCCATCGCCCGTGAAGCCGGGATCCCTTGGGACTATACCGATTGCGATCGCCTTGAGCGTCGCGTGCCCTGGCTCGCCGACCTCAAACCCGGTGGACGGTTTTCGATGCATGACCTGCAACGGGTTGGCGGGACGCCGGCGGTGCTGCGTGGGTTGCTTGATGCCGGTATCATCCATGGCGATGTGCCGACCGTCACTGGCGCTACCCTGGCCGAGAACCTGGCCGCGGTGCCCTCGGTCTGGGCCCGGCCCCAGGACGTCGTGCGCCCGCTCGACCGCCCCCTCTATCCGTCCGGCCATCTGGTGATCCTGCGCGGCAATCTCGCCCCAGAGGGTGCCGTGGCCAAGACCGCCGGGCTGAAACGCCGGGCGATCACCGGTCCCGCCCGGGTCTTCGACGGTGAAGATGCCTGCGCTGCGGCGGTGGCGGCGCGCCGGATCGTGGCCGGCGACGTGGTGGTGATCCGGGGCTGTGGACCCCGCGGTGGTCCCGGCATGCCAGAGATGCTGGCAGTGACCGCGGCCCTGGTCGGCCAGGGCCTGGCCGAGGCCGTGGGTTTGATCACCGATGGCAGGTTCAGCGGCGGCACCCACGGCTTGGTGGTGGGACATCTTGGCCCCGAGGCGGTCTGTGGTGGTCCCATCGCCTTCGTGCGCGACGGCGATGTCATCACCATCGACGCCGACCGGCGCGTGCTGTCCCTGGCCGTGGACGAGGCCGAACTGGCCCGGCGACGTGCAGGGTGGGTCGCCCCCGAGGTTACGCTGCGCGGCGTCTTGGGGAAATTCGCCCGCCTGGCCCGCTCGGCGGCTGACGGTGCGACCACGGCGTGCTAAGCCGGGGTACCGGCGTCAAAAATAGCCGTCACGCTTCTTCTTTTCCATCGACGCGTCCTCGTCCCGGTCGATGAGCCGGCCCGAGCGCTCCGAGGTGCGGGTGGCGAACAATTCCGCCAGCACCTCGCGGATGCTCTGCGCCGAGGAGTCGCAGCCGGCGGTCAGCGGGTAGGCACCCAGGGTGCGGAAGCGCACCTGCCGCAGCTGTGTTGTTTCGCCGGGCAGCAGGCGCATGCGGTGATCATCGCACAGAATCAACTGGCCGCCGCGCTCCACCACCGGCCGCTCGGCCGCGAAATACAGAGGCACCATGGGTATCGAACGCAGCTCACTATAGAGCCAGATGTCCAGCTCTGTCCAGTTCGATAAGGGGAAGACCCGCATGCTTTCGCCCGGGCGGACCTTGGGATTGTACAAGCTCCATAACTCGGGCCGTTGGGCCCGGGGCTCCCATTGGTGGTAGCGATCCCGAAAGCTGAAGATGCGTTCTTTGGCCCGGCTCTTCTCTTCATCGCGACGTCCGCCACCAAAAGCGGCATCGAAGCCATGCAGCGAGAGTGCTTCCTTGAGCGCTTCGGTCAGGGTCCGGCGGGTGAATTCGTTACTGGGCAGGTCGAAGGGGCTGACCGCAGGATCATCCGCATCGGCGCTGGCGTGCACCAGCATGCGCAGCCCGTAGCGGCGGGTGAGTTCATCGCGCAGCCGGTACATGTCCTGGAAATCCCAACGGCAATCGATGTGCAGCAAGGGAAACGGCAGCGGACCAGGCGCAAACGCCCGGCGGGCCAGCTCCAGCATGACGCCGCTATCCTTGCCGATCGAAAACAGCATCACCGGATTCTGAGCCTCGGCCGCCACCTCCCGGAAGATGTGAATGGCTTCCGCCTCAAGCTGCTGCAAGTGGCTGACGAAACGTTGGCTGGTCATGAAGGGCCTGTCAGGAACAGCGGCGCGGGATCGACGCCAACGTTATTCGCGAAGTTTATATCGTGAATAATGCTGCGCAATACTCGTTGCCCTACCAGGCGGGAGAGGCAAGAATGATCGGTCGGGACGATGGCCTGCCCTGGGCGCTAGGCATCAGCGAAGCCGGCGGGACGCCGGCGATCCTGGGGGGAGAGGGATTCCCAGAGAGAGCCGGCGGGACGCCGGTGATCCCGTAGCCCTGGTTCCTGTGGAAACTGCACGTTTGGCAAAGGCCGAGAACATTGTGATCCCGGTCACCCTGGTCGCTGCCAAAGACAGCGGGAAGAGGCTTCCCTCAACCGCTGGCCTTGGCAGCGCGTCCGGCTCATGCTCGGACACCAAACCCCTAGGATGCTCAGCCCCGACGACGCCTGTTGCTCACCGCGAGCAGCAGTAGGCCGAACATCATGCCCAGGGAACCGCCCAGGCCGCACTTGTTGTCTTCGCTATCATTGTTGCTGTCGCCTGCGACCGGGGGGATCGGAACGCTTGCTGGCGCCCAGGCGATGCTGGCGGTGTTCGAAGCCTGACTTGGGTTGCCTGAAGCCAGAGCCGCGTCAGCCGCGATGCGCACTGTCACGGTGCCGGCTGGGACAGTGAGGCCCGAGATGGTGATGGTGAAGGCCCTGTTGTCGCCCGAAGGATTGGTGATTGCGGCCGACTTGGTTCCACCTGCCGTGCCGGCGATGATGACATCGCTGGCGTCGAAGCCGGTCACCGCCGAGGCAAAGGTCGCCGAGAAGACGGCGTTTGTCGCCCCCACTGAGACTGCGGTGGCCACCACGGTCGGCCCCGCCGTGGTGATGGTGACAATCACCGGAGCGGACGTCGTGCTGTTGCCGGCAAGGTCCGTGGCACTCGCGGTCAGACTGTGGGCGCCTTCGGTCAGGTCGGTCGACGGGGAGAATGCCCACGTACCGGCGCTCACTGTGGCAGAGCCAAGCAGGGTCGCGCCATCGAACACCTGGACGCTGGCGCCTGCTTCAACCGTGCCGTTCAGGGTTGGTCGCAGGTTGGCCGTGGTGGCACTGGCGGTGGTGATCGCCACGACCGGGGCCGTATTGTCTACGGTGATGGCGATGGAACTGGCGGCACCAGCGAGGTTACCGGCCACGTCGGTTGCCGTGCCGGCGGCGATGACGACGACGATCGTTCCATCCCCGGTCAGGCCGGTGAGGGTGACGGTCCTGTTGGCGCCGGTTCCGCTGGTCGCGGCGGTGGCTGAGGTCGTGCCCGTCCTGGTCAGGCTCACATTCGCGTCCACCAGCGTGACGGTGCCCAGACCGCTGTTGGCATCCGCGTAGGTCAGCGGAAACGTCACCGTAGTGCCGCTGCTGGCGAGGACGGTGCTTGGGGTGCCTGGGGTCACTACCGGGGCGACCGTGTCGATGATCAACGAGCCGGTCACGGCCGGGCTGATGTTGCCGGCGGCATCGGTGGCCGCCGCGCTGATCGCCAAAGTGCCATCGGCTTGGGCTGCGGCGACGGTGAACGTCCAAGACGTGGCGACGACCGTGGCGGCCTGGGTACTGCCCGCCACGGTGACTGCGACCGTGGTGTCCGCCGTGGTGGTGCCGGTGATGGCCGGCGTCGAATCGTTGGTTGCTGACGTCAGGGCCAGGACCGGCGCAGCCGGGGCCTGGGTATCGATGGTCAGGGAGAGATCAGTCGCCGTCGAGACGTTGCCGGCCGCGTCGGTCAAGGTGGCGTGCAATATGTTCACGCCGTCATTGAGGACGGAGGTGACGCCATACGCCCACGTTCCGGCGGTCACCGGACTGGTGCCCAGATCAGCCGTCGTGACTCCGGTCACTGTCACATGCAGGGTGGCGCCTTCGGCGGCCGTGCCGGTGAGCAGCGGGGTGCTGTCATTGGTCAGCAGATCGCCAGACGCTGCGCTGTCGCTGGTCGGGTCGAGGCCGACCGTCGGCGCGACGGGCGCGATGCCATCGACGGTAATCACCAAGGTATTGGAGGCCGTTGCGTTGTTGGCGGCGTTGTCGACCGCGGTGCCGGCATCGATGGTGACGCTGATCGTGCCGGTACCGGTGATGCCGGTGAGGTCGATGGTCCGGGTGGCGGTGCCGGTACCACTCACGGCGGCCGTGGCGGTCGTGCCCGTGGTGACCACGATCAGATTGCCAGTGACCAGGCTGATGCTGTTCACGCCCGTGCCGGCATCGCTATAGGCTGCGGTCAGGCTGACATTGACCCCGGGCATGACCGCCGTGGCGCCGGACAGGACGACCGTTGGCCCGACCGCCTCGACGAAGAGGGCCGTGCTGCCGGTGTAGGTCCGATTGCCGGCGGCGTCATCGGTGAAGAAGCGCACGCTGTGGCTGCCGTCCGCCAGCGCGAGGGCGATGGTCCAGGCCGCGCCCGTCGCTGTGGCCGCCTGGGTGGTGATGCTGGCGCCGGTGGTGATCTCGGCCGTGACAGCCAATCCGCTGTCAACTGTGCCACTCCAGGTCGTGCTTGGCTGGTTGGTCGGCGAGGTTGGCGAGGTGGTCACGGCCAGGGCCGGCGGCGTGGTGTCGAGGGTGAGGCTGAGGGCCACAGAGCGCGCACTGACGTTGCCGATCGCATCCTGGGCCTCGGCCTGGATCTGGTTGACGCCACTGGCCAGGGTGACGGTGGTGATCGACCACAAGCCCGCGCCATCGGCGGTGCCGGTGCCAAGCAACGTTCCGCCAGTCGGCGTGTCGTAGAGGCGCACGATCGCGTTCGCCTCGGCGGTGCCGGTCAGAGTCGGAGTCGTCTCATTGGTCAGGTTATCACCCGACGTCCCGCTGTCCGAACCAAGGGCCAGGACCGGAGCCGAGACCGTCGGCGCCTGGGTGTCATAGGCGATGGTCAGGGCGGTCGCGGCCAGGCTGGTGGCATTGTCGTCGCTGGCGTTGGCGATGCCGGCGGCCATCGACAAGGTAACCGAGCCGGTGGCTCCGGCCGGCGGGGTCCAGGTCGCGGTGTAAACCGAGGCGGTACTGCCCACGATGGATCCCAGCGTGCCAACCGAGGTCGTCAAGTCGCCGTCGGCCACATTCACCACCGCTTCGTTGAACGTGATGGTGATGGTAACTGGCAACCGGATCGTGTCCGAGCCGCTGCGGGTCAAGACCGGCTGCGGATTGATGGCGATGTCGTCGCTGATGATGGTCAGATTACGCGTGACGCTGGCGTGGTCATAGGCGAAGAGACCTGCGTTACGGTCCTGGTTCGCTGTGAGCTGGTCCTGGCCGTCTTCGAGGCTGATCGATGCAAGCTCGTTGGGTTCGACCTCGGTATCGTTGACTGCCTGGAAGTTGACGTCCAAAGTTGCACTACCACGTGGTATCGTCGCCTTGTAGACGAGCCCAGACACCAAGGTCGCGCCTACTGGGAGGATCTCCGTAGTCGAACTCAGGGAGAATTTTACGTCAAGATGGAAGAGCATCGAGCCCGTGCGGCTGAAGCGCATGACGGCATCACTGCCGCCTTCGGTCGCTATGGCGGTGACGGGGGCCATGGTGACCAGGGGTGTCGGAATCGCAGCCATCGGGCTTTGGTCAATCTGCGCACCGCCGGAGGCCCAGGAGTCCCCTTCTATGAACCACGTTCCGTCCAATGCCGCGCCGGTTGGTTCCTGGTCGGAAGTCGCCGAGGTGTACGCGTTGCTGGTCTGGAGGTTCACGAAGCCTCCGGTTGGGCTCCACTTTCCTGGGAATCCTGAAAACCAATTGCCG
>JBBQTJ010000194.1:0-6687 GCA_038213315.1 Planctomycetota bacterium | reverse complement strand
CGCATCCACCTGCCCGGAACGACCATGCCCACCACGCCAGCCCCCACCCCCTCGCTCACCGCCACCCAGGCCCTCGACCCACTGGTCGCGGCCGTCTGCGCCGCCCAGCAGCGCTACGCCACCTTCACCCAGGAACAGGTGGACGAGATCTTCATCCGCACCGCCGCGGCATTGAATGTGGCGCGCATCAGCTTGGCCAAGGCGGCGGTCGCCGAGACCGGCATGGGCGTGGTCGAGGACAAGGTGATCAAAAATCACTTCGCGTCGGAATTCATCTGCAATGCCTACCGCAATACCCAGACCGTCGGCGAACTCGACCACGATCCGGTCGCCGGCGTGCGTACCGTGCTGGAACCGGTGGGCGTGGTCGCCGCCATCATCCCGGTGACCAATCCCACCTCGACCGCGATCTTCAAGATCCTGCTCGCGCTCAAGACCCGCTGCGGAATCGTGCTGGCGCCCCACCCCCGGGCCAAGGCCTGCACCATGCTGGCGGCTCGTCTGGCCGCCGAGGCCGCCACCGCCGCTGGCGCCCCTGCCGGGCTGATCGCCTGCATCGCCGAGCCTGATCTGGAGGCCACCCAGGCGCTCATGCGCCATGCCGGCATCAATCTGATTCTCGCCACCGGTGGCCCGGGCATGGTCCGCGCCGCCTACGCCAGCGGCAAGCCGGCCTTGGGCGTGGGTGCGGGCAACACTCCGGCCTTGGTAGATGAACTGGCGGACGTGGCCCAGGCCGCGGCCTCGATCGTGCTGTCGAAGACTTTTGACAACGGTGTGATCTGCGCGTCAGAGCAGGCGGTGGTGGCGGTCGAGGCCGCCTATGCGCCGTTGCTGGCCGAGCTGCTCCGCCACGGCTGCCACCTCCTTGATCCGCAGCAGCGCACCGCGGTCGCTGCGGTGATGACCATCACCGTCGACCGCGCGGGCGCCTGTGCGCCGCGCCTGAATGCCGCGATCGTCGGGCAGAGCGCCCTGACCATCGCCGCCCTGGCGGGCATCACCGTGCCGGCAGGTACCCGCGTGCTGTTGGCCGAGGCGCAGGAGGTGGGCGACGTCGAACCCTTCAGTATGGAAAAGCTGTCGCCGATCCTGGCGCTTTACCGCGCTGCCGATTTCCGTGCGGGGGTGCGCCTGGCGGCGCGTCTGATCGAGCACGGTGGCTTGGGCCACACCGCTGTGCTGCATACTGCCGCAGGGAACCAAGAACGCATCACCGCCTTTGGCGCAGTGGCCAAGACGGCGCGCATCCTCATCAATCAGCCGAGCTCGCACGGTGCGATCGGCGATATGTACAACCTCCGCCTGCTGCCGTCGCTGACCCTCGGGTGCGGCAGTTGGGGCGGCAACGCATTCGCAGGAAACGTCGGCGTGGAACAACTCCTCAACCGCAAAACCATCACCGAACGACGCGAAAACCTGCAATGGTACCGCGTGCCCGCCAGCATCTATCATGGCTGGGGCTGCCTGGAGTCGGCCCTGGCCGATCTGGCCGGCCGGCGCAAGGCGATGGTGGTGACCGATCGCACCATGGTCGACCTGGGCCTGGCCGGATCGGTGGCCGCGCGCCTGCGTCGGCTGGGGCTGGAGGTCGAGATCTTCGCCGACATCCGTCCCGATCCTGACCTGGACGCGGTCGAAGCCGGGGTAGCGGCTCTGCGCGCCGCGCGCCCTGATGCGATCATCGCCCTGGGCGGCGGCAGTCCGATCGACGCGGCCAAGCTGATGTGGCTGCTCTACGAACAGCCGGAAACGGATTTCGCTGCGCTGTCGATGCGCTTCCTCGACATCCGCAAGCGCATCGTGCGCACCGCGCCCTTGGGCCGGCACGCCTGCTTCGTGGCGGTGCCGACGACCTCGGGCACCGGCTCGGAGGTGACGCCCTTCGCGGTCATCACCGGTCGGGACGGCATCAAGTATCCTATCGCCGATTACGCTCTGACCCCGACCATCGCGGTGGTCGATCCCGAACTGGCGGCGCGTCAGCCCCGTGGCCTGACCGCGGCCGGCGGCATGGACGCGGTCTCGCACGCCATGGAGGCCCTGGTCAGCGTCTGCGCCACGGATTTCACCAGCGGGCAGGCCATTGATGCCCTGCGCCTTCTTTTCAATCATCTGCCGGACGCCTGGCAACATGGCGAGAAGGATCGTCACGCCCGGGAACAGGTGCACGTGGCCGCGACCCTGGCCGGCATGGCCTTCGCCAATGCCTTCCTGGGCATCTGCCACAGCCTGGCCCACAAGCTGGGGGCGAAGTTCCACCTGCCCCACGGCGTGGCCAACGCGCTGCTGCTGCCGCATGTGATCCGTTACAACGCCGCTGAAGCCGGCAACCGGCTCAGCGCCTTTCCACGCTATGACCGGCCCCAGGCGGCCCGGCGCTATGCCCGCGCCGCCGAAACCCTGGGCCTGGGCGGTACTACCGACGCGGAAAAAGCCGAGCAACTGGCACAAGCGGTGGAGCGTCTGCGCGACCGGGTGGCCCTGCCCGCGACCCTGCGCGCAGCGGGAGTGGACCCCGTCCGCTTCGAGGCCGAGGTGGCCGACCTGGCCGAACAGGCCTTCGACGACCAGTGCACCGGCGCCAACCCACGGGCGCCGTTGATCGCGGACTTGGAAGCGATCTATCGAATGGCCTGGTGAGCGCTGGCCCCGCCGGCGTGCTAGTGGCACGCCGGCGGGGCCGTTGCAGGAAGGGCACAACAAAACGATGCCGACTCTTGCTTGTTGGAGACCGTAAACGGACAGAATTCGGTCCACTGAGGTCTCCCATGGACGTGCAGCCGATCAGCGCCCTCAAGGCCACCATGCCCGCTGTGCTCCGCAAGATGCGCGAGAACCGCCGGCCGGTGCTGATCGTCAGCAAGGGTAGGCCGCAAGCGGTGCTCCAAGACGTGGCTTCCTACGAGGGCACCCAGGACGCGATCGTCTTGCTCAAGATGATGGTCCAGTCCGAGAAGAGCGTGGCCGCCAAGCGTGGTTCCAGCACCAAGGAGGTCCTCGCGCGGCTACGGGCTCGGGTGCGTGCCCAGGCCGTCACCTCGTGACGGTGCGGTACATCGTCCGGTGGACCCCGGAGGCTGAAGCCGACGCGGCCACCATCGTCGAATACTTCAATGAACCGATCAACGCCGAGAAGGGCATCGTGCAGTTCGGAGAGCAGGCCGATAGCCTCCAGACCCTTCCCGAACGCGGTCGGGTCGTGCCGGAACTGCGGAAGATCGGCCTCCTCCAGTACCTGGAGACGTTTCACAGGCCTTGGCGGATGATCTACAAGATCCATGGCCGTGCGGTGTGGATCATGGCCGTGCTCGACGGCCGCCGAGATCTTGCCGACCTGCTGTTCGAGCGGCTGGCCCGCTGAACATGGCCTACACCCTGTGGAACCTGTCCGGTGGTAGGCGCGGCGAACCCAGGGCAGTGATGTCCTGGCGGGGTGTTGAATGGCGGGGTGTTGGGTTTAAGGCTCTGTCGTGCTTGGGAAAATCGTGTGTCCTGATTCTCTCTCAGGGCATTTGACTCAGCCCATCCGATTGGGCGGCGAACAATTCGGCCGGCTGCTCTGGTCGAGCTGCCCTCTGAGCATCTCTACGTGCGACTGCAGTTGTGCACATTGGCGCCGTAATGTGGCGATGCGATCGACCACAGCCGGTGGGCAATGGGCCAGGGCCGCAGCTTCCAGGAACGCTTCGCTGTCTTCGGCGCGAACCTGCAACGCGGTACGCCACGCGTCCAATCCATCAAGCGGTGGAAGGCGCGTGCCGGCAAGAATCTTGTTTACGTAGGTATGGCTGGTCCCAATGGCGCGCGACAAAGCGCGTCGGGTCATGCCGAGATCGGCAAGTTTGGCCTGGACCATGATAGAGAAGGTCGAGGTCACCCATCCAGCATATGTCGCACAGGGGAATGGGGTGAGGACTCCTGACTGGAAACAAAAGTGGTTCCAATGCCGGCCATCACGGAGGTCCCATGGCGTCGTTTTTACCTCGGTCTCGGAACTGGCTGGCGGCACCTGCCGGGCTCTTTGGATTGCTGTTCGCCGGCTGCCTTGATCTCGAGCGTGCGCCACTGCCGGGACCAGTTGAGCGGACCCAGGTGACCAGCATCCTCACGCTGTCTGCCGGAGCGGTGACAGAGAATTCCGATCTAGTCAATATTGCCGTAGGCAAGCTGGAGTTGAAGCCGACCGTCACGACGGGAGTGGTCAGCGCGCGCTCGGCGTCATATCTCACCACTGCTGATCTTAATACCGGTCAGCATTCTTCTCGATTCGTGGTGCGCTATCGGGAGCATTTGCAGGAGCCGGACAAGGGTGTTCTGCGCATCACCATCAGCAATGTGTCTCAGCGTGCCTTCAGCCTCAGTGGGGTTGTGATCAGGGCCGAATCAACGGCTGCGTCGGTAAGCATGGCCTATCCCGAAGATGTCTTCAATGTTAAACGGTTGGCGCCAGGCGAGGCCATGGCCATCGATCTATCTTTGACAGGCATCCGAACGCTGACAGCAAATGACAACATTACCGTGCATTTCTATGAGATGCCTGAGCGTTTGGCAGCAGATGGCGCAGTGGCGGTGCGCGGAAGCGCCAGTGCTGTATTCATGATATCTGCTCAGGACCAGACCATGACCATGAAGGAATGGTCTGTTGAAGAGCAACGAGCCTGGACCGATGCGGACGGATGTCCCCCGGACCTCAGGCCATTCCTTCCAGTTCGCTGACGTGGCCAATTCCCGTCGCTAACACGAACCGCGATCATCACCCCAGGACCAGCCATGCATCGTCACAATCCTTCGAAATTCCTTTTCGCATCGTTGGTGCTCGGGGCAATTTTCCTCCAGGGATGCACGAACGTGCGCCAAGGAAGCGCAGCGGTCGAATTTGACAGGCACGCCGAGTCGGAACTTTCAAAGACCTACAAGACTATTGGATTCAATCTCCCGGCCTCGGCGGCGGACCTCAAGCCGAGCCTGTTGCCGGCTGGCATGCAAGAGGTGTCCTATCAGAACGCGGATGTTCGGGTGGCGTTGGTCGCCGGTCCGTTCGATGCCGGCAATCCTAAGATATCCAGTGGCCCAGTAACATTTATCGAAAACGGAAATAAGGTTCAGGGTACTGGCTACTGGGCTGCATGGTCGGTCAGTCAATCGTTCAGCTTGAATGTTGCGGATAAGTCCGGCGTGACTCTGGACGAGTTTAAGGACTCCTACGCCCATCCCTTTCGATTCGGCATGTTCACGGACCCCATCAAAGCTCCGGCTGGCGGCAGCCCCGCCCTGGAAGAATTCGGCGCGACGCAGTCCTACTACAATTCTGCGGATTTGGCTGCAAAGCTGAATGCTAACTGGCCTGGAATCAGCGCGAAGACTGCGGGCTTTGCCCTGCTCTACGGCATCCCAGTCGACAGATATCGTCAGAAATACGTGTCGGCCGCCGAGACCATCGCCATTCCTTGGTGTAGTGATGACAGTGTTCCAGAGTTCGTGACGGCGAAGGCGGTGCTCCGTAGTTCCCGACCCTACGATGCCACGGTGATGGCGGCACAAGTGAAGATTTTGCGGGGGCTGGCCGAAGACACTAAAGATGCCAAGGGTGAGTCGGTGCGCGAACCGCTACAGCGCGCTGCGGCTCTGATCAACGCCGCCGCCCTCCTGGCCGCGGTGGGCGATTTCGACCAATCCCGCGCCGCTGCTGTCGCTGCTGAAGGTATCAGCCCTGAGGTAGCGAACTCGGCGGCCTCGCTGCGGAAGGATGTCGATACTTTGGAAAAGAACGCCAAGCGTCACTGATAATACGATCCCAAGCCTTTTTGCACGCCACATGGGAAGAACCCAGGACAGTTGCTGTCGTGTCTTGGATAAAACGTGTGGTTCGATTCTCTTTTCACCACAACTAACGTCGAAAGTTTCTTTCACATGCGCTCTTCACTTGCTGTTATACTGACTACGTGCCTCGGGGTCTCGGCCTCGGCCCTCGATATGGTGCGCCTGCCCGATGGCAGCCTGCTGGCGTCCGGGCCATCCTCGACCGTGGCGTCCCTCGCGTCCCTGACCACGGGGACGTTCGATTACGGGATCATCAAATACACGTCTGCCGGCGAGATTGACACCAGCTTCGATCTCGACGGGCGCTATGAGGCCGGCTTGACGGGGTTGACGATGACCAGTCCGATGGTGCGCCAGGGGTCTGCGATTTTCCAGAACGGCACCTCAATGCGCAATGGCGTATGGTCGTGGAAGGTGCGTAAGATGACCGCCACTGGTGCGCCGGACACCACCTTTGGCACTGATGGCGTTGCCACCATCACCGTTAGTGGCGAATCGTTGATTGGTGGGCAAGGCCTCGTCGTCCAGGGCGATGGCAAGATCCTCGTGACTGGCGGATCGCGTACGTCCGCCCTGGTGGCGAAGAAGGATTATCTCGCCCGGCTCAATGCGGACGGGACCTTGGACACCACCTTCGCGACGGGCGGCGTCTTCATCCCGCCCGTGCAAGGCTCGGCCAAAACGGGCAAGGCAGTGGCTCAGGCTCTTGACGGTACGATTTATTTCGCGTCCTCGAACGTTTTGGATGGACGCGTGATGCGTCTCTCGGCCTCCGGAGTCTTGGACACCAGCTTTGGTACCGCCGGCAGCAAGGCGTTCAGCTACTGGGTTGAGGACCTGGTCATGCTGTACGATGACAGCATG
>JBBQTJ010000193.1:0-6689 GCA_038213315.1 Planctomycetota bacterium | reverse complement strand
CCTGGAGTTCATCCAGGCGATCAATCGCAATGGCCACACCCTGCTGGCGCTGATCAACGATCTGCTCGACCTCAGCACCATCGAGTCGGGGCAGATCCAGCTGAAGCGTCAAAGCGAAGCCCTGACTGGCATTTTCGAGGACTTGCGAGCCGCCACCTCACCGGTGCTGGCCCAGGCGCGCCTGACCACGATCTGGCCAGAGCCCGCCGTTTTGGTCGGGCAGGTGGCCATGGTCGATCGGCGACGCATCGTGCAGGTGCTGGTCAATCTGGTGGACAATGCGCGCAAGTTCACCCCCGCGGGCGGGACGGTCACCATTGGCTGCATCCCCGGAGGGTCACAGACCGTGTTCACCGTGACCGATACCGGACCGGGCATCCCGACCATGGAGCGCGAGCGTCTCTTCCAGCCCTTTGCCCGGCACGGCTCGATCCCCAGCGGCCGGGGCGAAGGTGCCGGCTTGGGCCTGGTCATCGTCAAGGCGATCGTCGATCGCCATCAGGGCAGCATTGTGGTCGGCGGCGAGACCGGCAAGGGCTGCAGCTTCACCATCACCATCCCACAGCCCGCATGAACGAAACGCCTGCCCGCATCCTGGTGGTCGAGGACATGCCGGCTTTGCGCGCGCATGTTGCCGAGACGGTGGCCGAGGTCGCCCCGGGCACCATCGTGCACACCGCAGAGGACGGCCGGCAGGCCGTGGCCATGCTGGATAAGGCAGAGCACCCATATCACCTGGTGGTCAGCGACATCATCATGCCGATGATGGATGGCGAGGCCCTGCTGCGCGAACTGCGGCGGCGGGATTATCCTGCCGCAGTGGTCATGCTCACCGCCCTGGGCCAGGACGACATGATCGTGCGCTGCCTCAAGCTGGGCGCCTGCGACTACCTGGTGAAACCGGTGGGCATCGACGATCTGCAACTGGCCACCGCCAATGCGTTGCAGCACATGCCCACGGTGGGCAGCGAACTGGCGGTCGAGTTCGATCCCCACGGCTGGTTCGAGGTCTCAGGCCTCAGCGACCCGGCGGTGCTGTACAAATACCGGCGCTTTCTTGGCCTTTTAGACCGCTTTCGCATCCCCGAACCAGCCGCCAGCGAAGTGCGCTTGGCGCTGGAAGAGCTTGGCCGCAACGCCATCGAGTGGGGCAATCGCAACGACAAGGCGAAGAAAGTCACCTTCGGGGCGCGCATCCTGCCCGGCAAGATCATGCTCTATATCGAGGACGAAGGCATCGGCTTCGACCCTGGCCATGTGCCCGATCCCAGCGTCGACCCGATCAAACACATCGAAGACCGCCGGGCCTCCGGCAAGCGCGTCGGCGGCTATGGCATCCACCTGATCCGCAATCTGATGGACAAGCTGATCTACAATGCCAAGGGCAACCGCGTGGTGGCGATCAAGTATCTGAACCGCGGGTAAGCCGGTTTACTCAGGAGTTTCGCCGGCTGCGGGGGTGAAGCCAAGAGAGCCGGCGAGACGCCGGCGATCTCGGATTCGATGCCGTGCGCCTACCGCGCCTGCCCGTGGCCGCGGCACACCCACTTATAGGTGCACAGTTCTGCTAGGCCCATGGGGCCACGGGCATGCAGACGATTGGTGCTGATACCGACTTCGGCGCCAAAGCCGAACTGCGCGCCATCGGTGAAACGGGTGCTGGCGTTGTGGTAGACGCAGGCGCTGTCCACCTCCCGCAGATACCGTTCGGCGGCGACTTGATCGCGGCAGATGATGCTGTCGCTGTGATGGCTGCCGTGGCGGTTGGTGAGGGCGATGGCTTCGTCCAGCGAAGCGACCACGCGCACCGCCAGGATCAGGGCCAGATACTCGCTCTCCCAATCCGCAGGCGTCGCGGGCACGGCGCCGGCGATCAGGGGCAGAGCGGTGGCATCGGCGCGCAGCTCCACATCGGGCAGGGCGGCGCGCAGGCGGGGAAGGAAAGTGGCGGCGGCGTCACGGTGGACCAGCAGGTTCTCGATGGCGTTGCAGACGCCGGGCCGCTGCCGCTTGGCATTGTCCACCAGGCGCAGCGCCATGTCCTGGTCCGCATCGGCGTGCACGTACAGCGAACAGACGCCCTTGTCGTGCTTGATCACGGGCACGCGGCTGCATTCAACCACCGCGCGGATCAGGGTCTCGCCGCCCCGGGGGATGACGATGTCCACGGCGTCCTCGCGGGCGAGCAGCAGGGGCACCAACGCGCGGTCCTGCTGCTGCACCAGTTGGACCACGTCCGCATCCACCCCGGCCGCGGTCAGGCCCTGACGGAAGGCCGCGGCCAGGGCGCGATTGGTGTGCACTGCCTCTTTGCCGCCCCGCAGGATGCAGGCATTGCCGGCGCGCAGGCACAGGCTGGCGGCATCGACGGTGACATTGGGGCGGCTTTCGAAAATGATCGCGACCACCCCGAT
Source organism: Planctomycetota bacterium (assembly GCA_038213315.1). GTDB lineage: Bacteria > Planctomycetota > UBA11346 > UBA11346 > UBA11346 > JBBQTJ01. Next base: position 4,275 of record JBBQTJ010000193.1, on the reverse strand, counting down.
CGGCACGGCGATCTTCTGGGCTTGGATGCCCTGGGCGATGGTGCGTTCTTCAATGATGCGGCCACAGGGATCGGGCAGTCGGGCCACGGCGCGCAGATCGGCGACCACCGCGTCGAGGCGCTTGCCGTCCAGGCGCAGCCGGTCGACCATGGCCGGCGCCAAACCGTCGTGCGCGGCCTGGGCCAGGTCCAAGGCGTTGGCGGCCTGGATGGTCTCGGCGGCGGCGGTGATGGCATCCGCCGCGGCCAACAGGGCGGCGGTCTTCTGCGCATCGTCAAGGCGGGCAGCCAGCGTGGCCGCAGGCCGGGCTCGGGAGCAGAGATCGTTGACGTGGGCCAGCAGGGGATCGGACATGGGCGGGCAGCCTATGGACGTCGGCCGCTGCGCCACGCCCGACAACGACGCACCCCGGAGGGAAACCCTCCGGGGTGCGTCGACGATCCAAGCTAAACCAGCAGTGCTCAGTTCGCGCTGCCCTGGATGCGCATCGAGTAGAACGAGCGCCACACGAAGATGGTGCTGATCACGAAGAAGATCACCGCCAGGACCAGGGTCACGGTGCGGCCCTCGGGATTGGGAACCATCACCCCCCCGACCACCTTGTGGCTCATGCCCCAGGCCATGCTCACCGCCAGCAGGCCGAACAAGGTGGCGAACTTGATCACCGGGTTCATGGCCACCGAGCTGGTGTCCTTGAATGGGTCACCCACGGTGTCGCCCACGATGGCGGCTTCATGGAGCGGGGTATTCTTGGCGCGCAATTCGGTCTCGACGACCTTCTTGGCGTTATCCCACGCACCGCCGGCATTGGCCATGAAGATGGCCTGATACAGGCCGAACAGGGCCAGGCCGATCAGGTAGCCGATGAAGAAGAAGGGTTCGGCGCAGGCGAAGGCCAGCGTCGAGAAGAACATCGCCAGGAAGATGTTCCACATGCCCTTCTGGGCGTAGATTGTGCAGATCTCGACCACCTTCTTGCTGTCTTCAGTGCTGGCTTTGGTCGCACCTTCCAGCTTCATGTTCTTCTTGATGAACTCGACAGCCTTGTATGCGCCGGCCACCACCGCCTGGGTCGAGGCGCCGGTGAACCAATAGATCACCGCGCCGCCGGTGATCAGGCCCAGCAGGAAGGGGGCGTAGGTCAGGGCCAGACGCCCGACGTTCTCCTGGTTGGTCATGCCCTGGGTCAGTTCCATGATGATCGAGAAGATCATCGTAGTCGCACCCACCACGGCGGTACCGATCAGCACCGGCTTGGCCGTGGCCTTGAAGGTGTTGCCGGCGCCGTCGTTCTCCTCCAGCAGTTCCTTGGCGAGGGGGAAGTTGACGTCCATGGCGTAGTCTCGCTTCAGCTCGGCCTTGATGTCGGGGATGTCCTCGATCTGCGACAGTTCATACACCGACTGGGCATTGTCCGTCACCGGGCCGTAACTGTCGACCGCGATGGTCACCGGGCCCATGCTCAGGAAGCCGAAGGCCACCAAGCCGAAGCTGAAGACTGCGGCCATGGTGTCACCGATAGAGCCACCGCCGAGGGCGGCATTCAAGCCCAGGCTGGAGACCCAGTAGGCGATGGCCATCAGGCCGACGATCATCATACCCAGCCAGTAGGCGCTGAAGTTGCCCGCGGTCAGGCCGGCGAGGATGTTCAGAGAGGCACCGCCCTCTTTGCTGGCCGTCACCACTTCGCGCACGTGGCGCGAATGCGTCGAGGTGAAGACCTTGACCAGTTCAGGGATCAGCGCGCCGGCGGCGGTGCCGCAGCTAATGATCACCGAGAGCTGCCACCACAGGTCGCTGCTGCCGGCCACCGTGGGCAGGAGCAGCTTGGACAGGGCGAAGGTCACCAGGATGGACACCACCGAGGTCAGCACCACCAGGGTGGTGAGGGGGATCTCGTAGTTGAACTTGACCGCATTGCCGAACTTGGGCTTGGCGATCAGCAGATCATTCAGGTAGTAGCTGATGATCGAGGTCAGGATCATGGCCACGCGCATGGCAAAGAGCCAGACCAGCAGTTGTACCTGCAAGGTCGCGGACGAGGCGGCGGCCATTTCGGGCGACTGGCCCTGGCTGATGAACAGCGAGGGCGACACCGCCAGCATGATGAAGGTGATCAGGGCCACGCCGGTCACGCCATAGGTCTCGAAGCCGTCGGCGGTGGGCCCAACCGAGTCACCAGCGTTGTCACCGGTGCAGTCGGCGATCACGCCGGGATTGCGCGCATCGTCCTCTTTCACCTTGAAGACGATCTTCATCAGGTCCGAGCCGATGTCGGCGATCTTCGTGAAGATGCCGCCGGCGATGCGCAACACCGCCGCGCCCAGGGATTCGCCGATGGCGAAGCCGATGAAGCAGGGACCGGCCAGATCTTTCGGCAGGAACAGCAGGATGGCGAGCATGATGATCAGCTCGACCGAGATCAGCAGGGTGCCGATCGACATGCCCGACATCAGCGGAATGGCGTAACAGGGGAAGCCCTTGCCGTGCAGGCTGGCGAAGGACGTCCGGCTGTTGGCGAAGGTATTGATGCGGATGCCGAACCAGGCCACGCCCACACTGCCCATGATGCCGATCACCGAACTGAGCAGGATCATCGACACCTTGTAGGCGCCCAGGCCGGTGCCGCCGTGCCCGTCAGGGGTGAGGAAGCCGAAGTAAGCGATCATCACCGCCGCGATCAGCACCCAGAGGATTGCCAGGAACTTGGTCTGGGTGATGAGGTAAGTCTTGCAGGTCTCGAAGATCAGCTCGGAAATGTCGAGCATCGACTTGTGCACCGGCAGGTTCTTCACCTTGCTGTAGATCACCAAGCCAAAAGCGAAGCCCATGCCGCAGACCAGCAGGCCATACATCAGCAGACTGTGGCCGGTCATGCCGAAGAAGGTGGCGATGGCCGGATCACTCAGATCTGGCAGCATCAGGTTGGCTTCGCCGCCACCCATGTGGGCGGCAGCCGTGCTGGCGACGGCCTCGGCACCGGCCAAGGGCCCGGCGATCGCCAGCAGGAGCGCAGCGAGCGTCATGGTGGCCCAGCGGGCAAGAGGTGAGCGGGAGGGGGTGTCCATGGGGGCGTTCCTGGAGGAGGGCTGGTGAAAGTTGGAGCGGTAGCGCATGGCCGGTGGATCCGGATGACATGCGGATCCTGATATCTGAATACAGCTTCAGTCTATGCCCAAGATCCTTGCCCGCGCCTTCAGAATCCTGCAATAACCCGTTTGCCCATGCCCGCCGACATGATCCCGATGCACAACGGTGATCCGAAGGCCCATGTCTGCTGCTGCGGACATGGATGGTGATCAGGAAATGACATTTGAGAGGTCGCGGCGTCGCGGGGTCGGAGGCACTCCGCACTCCGCACGCACCTAATGCGCGCAGCAGGGCGCCGCTGTGGTCGCGGCAGCGGCTGGTGCGGTCATGCCGGCGGCTGGGCCGACGGTCACGTCGACGGTCATGGCGTCGCCGGCAGCGGTGCTCAAGGTCAGCGGGAAGGTCGTGCCCTCGACCAGGCGGCTGGTCAGGCCGATGAGCATGATGTGGAAGCTGCCCGGTTTGAGGTCGAGGTGGCCCTGGGCAGGCACGGTGATCGCCGGCACCGCCATCATGCCGATAGAGCCGTCCGCCCGCATCTGATGGGTGTGCAGTTCGACATTGGCGGCCAGGGCGCAGGTCGCCGAGACCACCTGCACCGGGGTCGGGCCGGCATTGGTCAGGGTCAGGAACACGCCGCCGACCTGGGCCCCGGTGGCGCTGGCGCGGGCCCACGCAGCGGTGGCGCTGAGCTCTGCTGAAGCGGCGCCCGTGCTGATGGCGAGGAGGATGAGGAGGAGGCGGATCATGGCAGGTCCTTCATGAGGGAGCGGATGGCGAGCACTGCGGCCTCAAGTGGCGCGCTGGCGTCCAAACGTTGGATCAGCGCGCCATCGGGGCCGATGACATAGGTCGAGCGGCTATGGTTCATCAAGTAGAAGCCCGGCACCGTGCTGGCCACATCGGTGCGGGAATACACCACCCCGACGCTGTCCGCAGCCGCGCGGATCGCGTCCTCGGCGCCGGTCAGGCCGATCAGCCGGGCATCGAACAGGCCGACATAATCGGCCAGTACCGGCACGGTGTCGCGGGCGGGATCGACGGTGATGAACAGCGGCGTGACCCGGGCGGCGTCCGCACCCAGGCCGACCAGCAGGCGATGCAGATAGCCAAGTTCGGTCGGGCAGATGTCCGGGCAGGTGGTGAAGCCGAAATACACCAGCAGAAGCCGGCCACGCAGGTCGG
>JBBQTJ010000192.1:0-6740 GCA_038213315.1 Planctomycetota bacterium | reverse complement strand
ACAGAATCATCAGCACCGCCGGCAGGATGCCGGTGATCCAGAACTGGAGCAGCAGCCACGTCGGCCGCTGCGGAGTAAGCATCAGCAGGGCGAGGGTGCCGCGCTCCCGCTCGTTGGCGATAATGCCGGCAACCATGGCGGGCAACACCAGGGCGATGCTCAGGGCGAGGAAACCGACCAACATCTGGATGAGCTGATCGCCCCGGCCCATCAGCACCCGTTCATCCCAGCCGCCATCCGAAAAGCGATTGCCAAGGTCGGCGACGCGCAGGAACAGCCACACCGGCACCAACAACAAAAGCCCCGCCGCCACCCGCAGCGCATACGTCCGCCGCCGCGCCGACCGTTCAGTCAGCTCCTTCACCAGCAGCGACAACCCCGGCGCGCGGATCATCCTGGGATCGCCGAGTTGTACTCGGCCCGGTGCGAACAGCAGCCGAGTACAACTCGGCGCACCCAGGAACGAGGGACACCCTGCCATTGCGGACTGCGGTTTTTCCTGGGAGCGCCGAGTTGCCCTCGGCTGGTGGCCATTCGACGAGGTGCAACGTCGCGACGTATGACGGCGTGTCTTAGGATTGTCGTCGCGTCTTCATTAAGATGCGAAAGGCAGCCGAGTGCAACTCGGCGCTCCCAGGGGACGACTCCGCGACCCCGCGACCCCGCGACCTCGCGACGGCTGTCCCGTTCGACTCCGCGACCCCGCGACCACGCGACCTCGCGACGGCTGTCCCCGTTCATCGCACAATCCCCTCCGTCAATTTCATAAACGCCATCTCCACATCCGCCGCTTCCGGCTGGAACATGCGGATGCGGGCGCCGGCGGCGACCAGGGCGGCATGCAGGTCTTCCACCGGCAGGTCGTGTTCGCGGATGGCGATGGCTAGGCGGTCGGGCAGGCGTTCCACAGCGGTGACGCCGTTGATGCGGGTGATGGCGGCGACCAGCGCGTCGGTGGTCTCGGCCATCTGCACGTGGACGCTGCGCTTCACGTCCAGGCGGCGCATGATCTGGCCCAATTCGCCGTGGGCGACCATCTTGCCGGCTTCGATGATGCCTAAGTGGGTGCAGAGCTGGGCCAGTTCGTGGAGGATGTGAGACGACACCAAGATGGTTTTGCCCAAGCGCTGCAATTCTTTCAGCAGCTCGCGGAACTCGATGCGCGCCCGTGGATCCAGGCCCGACGCGGGCTCGTCCAAGAGCAGCAGCTCGGGATCGTGCAGCAGCACGCGTGCCAGGGCCAAGCGTTGTTTCATGCCGCGGGACAGGCCCTCCACCGGGCTGGTGCGCTTGCCCTCCAGATCGGTCAGGGCCAGGGCGTCGCCGATCAGGCGCTCGCGATCGGCGCGGGGCACCTCATAGGCGGCGGCGAAGAAATGCAGGTATTCGCGCACGGTCAGATCGTCGTACACGCCAAAGGAATCTGGCACGTAGCCGATGCGTCGGCGCACCTGGTTTGCTTGCGTGGCCACATTCAGCCCGGCGATGCGCACCGTGCCACGGGTGGGCTTCTGGAGCGTGGCCAGCACGCGGATCGTCGACGATTTTCCGGCACCGTTCGGCCCAATGAAGCCGAACAGCGCACCCTTCGGGATGGTGAAGTCGATGCCTTGGACGGCGGTGAAGCCGCCGTAGGCGACGACGAGGCCGGAAACTTCGACGACAGCCGTCGCGGGGTCGGATGGGACGACCGTCGCGGCGTCGCGGGGTCGCGGGGTCGCGGGGTCCATGGGCGCGGATCCGATCGGTGGGTTGTTCATGGTGTTGACTCCGCGACTCCGCGACCCCGCGACGCCGCGACGGTTGTTCTCCACAACCGCAACACGCCATCGGTCTCGTCCATCGCCAAGCGCACGTCCTGATCTAGGCCGAGATCGTCCCAGGCGGTGCCGGGGCGGGTGGATTGGGCGGTGATGAGCTGGTTCCACCATGGATGGCCTAGGCAAAGTTGGCGCACCAGTGTCTCGGAAATGGGCGGTCGGCCGGTGGCCTGAAAGTCGGCGCTGTCGCGGTTGCGGGTGGCGCTCCAGGCTGGATGAGCCGGGGCGTGCACGCCACCGAAGGTGGTGGTGCGGCGCAGCACCGGCGACCATTGGCGCAGGCGCAGCTGGACCTCGCCGGGATCGCCCTGGATCACCGTCGGTACGTCAGCGCTCACGTCGAGGTCGGCGCTGCGACGGCCGTTGCCGTAACGGTCACCGTCCTGGTTGCGCGGCACCACCGTGGTCAGGCCGCCGGGGGCGGTGTCGACTAGGTCCTGGTCGCCGCCATTGAAGTGCAGGTCGAAGCGCACGGTGCGCAGGGCGGTGCCGGCGGCATCGCAGTCGATGACCTCTAAGCGGCGGTGGTGGTCCTGCCCGCCCAGGTAGCCGTAGGCCACGGCCATAGTCAGGCCGGTGGCGAGGGCGGTAGTGATTGGGAAGACCACCCAGGTCCAGCGGCGCAGCCCCAGCCGGCCCAGGCCGAACCATTCGCCCGGCCCGACCAGCAGCAAGTAGCCGGCATAGATTGCCAGCAGCACCCACAGCGGCACCACGGTGACATTGGTGGGCATGAGGGCCTGGATGAGGGCCGCAGTGCCGTCGGTGTCGTAGGGACTGCGGTCGTGGACCATGTGACCGAGGCCGAAGGGCTCTGTTAGTAGCCCCTCGGCATCCGGCGTCAGTGGGCAACGCCAGAACGCCCGCGCCAGCGCGCCGTCAGCGGCATCGACTCCGGCCACGACCAGCCGGCCCTGGTCCACCATGGTCGCTGCGGCGGGTCCGGGTCCGCCCACGCCCCACGCGGCGAGGCGCGCCGCCGGCACGCCCGCGGTGCCGGTCAGCCACACCGCGCCGCCGGCTCGCAGCCAGGCGTCCAACGCCGCCCACTGGCGTTCGTCCAGAGCCGCGGCGGCCTGGGGGCCCAGCCACACGGCGTCGGCGGCGCACCACTGAGCGGGCGTGGCCGGGGCGTCGGCGACGGCACAGCGGTTCACCAGGGTGGTGAACGGCGGCGTATGCACGCGGGACGTGTCCAGGCTCGGCACCCCGACTTGCTTGAGGTGACGCTCCAGCGCCAAAACCTCCATGGGCGGTGCGGGATCGGCGCCGACGGTGGTCACGCTCCACAGGGCCAGCACCCGGCGGGCGTTTGGCTGGGTCAGCAATTCGAAGCGGCCAAGCGCGTAGCTGCGGCCGGCTTCCTCCCAGGTGAGGTCCGCATCAAGGGAAGTGGTGCCATCCCACCACGGCGGCAGCCACAGGCGCACGCTGCGTTCGCCAGGGGCGATGGTCAGTTCAGGGCCAAGCCAATGCCCAAGCACGCCCTCGCCCCGCAAAGTTACGCGCGGCCGGCCGGTGCGCAGCTCTTTGCCGTCCCAGGTGGCATTCAGCAGCACCGGCAACGGCCCCCCGGCTCGGGGCGCCGCCGTGCCCGGGGACAGGCGCAGCGCCAAGCCGGCGGCGGTCGGTGCATCGCCGGCGGCGAGGGCGAAGGTGAGGAGGGCGAGGAGGAGGAGGAGTCTCATGGCGACATACATTCCCAAGGGGCCGCAGTCTGGGTGGCCTGGGAACGCCGAGTTGTACTCGGCTGGTTGCCCCGTCGTCGGGCGAGGTGGCAGTGGCCAGGCCCTAGAGCCGAGTGCAACTCGGCGCTCCCAGGAAATCATGACCGCATTCCCCAAGGGGCCGCAGTCTGGGTGGCCTGGGAGCGCCGAGTTGTACTCGGCTGGTTGCCCCGCCGTCGGGCGAGTTGGCCTTGGCCAGGCGCCCCGGCGGAGTGCACCTCGGCGCTCCCTGGTAGTCCTGCCCGCACCCGCCGCGCGCGCCCGACGGCTTGGCGATGCACCCCCCACCACTCCAGCACCAGGGCGATGAGGGCCAACATCGCCAGCCACGGCCACCAGCGTTGCTCTGCCGGCAGGCTGGCTTGGGCGTCGATGGCGACTTCGTTGAAGCGCAGGGCGGTGTGCGCTGCGAGGCTGGTTTCTTGCGGGCTGAGCAGGGCCACGCCGAAGGATTCGTCCCGGTCGGCGCCGCGCAGGCGCCACACGCCGGGCCGGTCCGCGGCGATGCCTGCGACCAGGCCGTCGGCGTCGGCGCGCAGCGGCGTGGCGGCGGCGTCTGGCGCGGTGACAGTCGCATTGGCGCCCAACGACATGGTCGGCAGCGGACCCGTGGGGCGCGCCGCCAGATCGGCCTGGCCGGCGGCCTGCCGCGCCAGCAGCGCGAGATTGCCGGCCATCACCGGAAAGCCCACGCGCCAGGGCAGGGTGCTGCGGGCACTGGGCACCAGCAGGCGGTAGTCTGCCGCCGCGCCGCTGCGTCGCACCATCAAGGGCCCGGTATCCCCGTGGACCAGCACCTCCCAGCCGGCGCGGTTGAGGGCGTCCTCGTCCTGACCGCGTTGCCACTGCACTGCACTAGCCACCAGCAGGTCGTCGAGCACCACATAGGCCAGCAGCGGATCGGTGCGCCGCCAGTCGGTGACGGTGGCCGCGCCTTGTGGATCGACAGTGAGGATGCCGCCCAGGCCGGCGGGCATGGCGCCGTCGCCAAAGCGCACCGGCGCGGACCGGGCCAGATCGCTGTCGTGCTGCGCCACCACCAGATCGAAGCTGAGCGGCGCGGCGCTGTCGCCGGGGAAGAGGCGCACCTCGCCCTGGGCGCTGAGCACTTTACGCCACGCAGTCAATTCTGGATCGATCCACACCGCCAGGGGCCGGGTGGCGGGCAGGGGCAGGCTGGCGCGGTCGTCCAGGGCCAGGGCATCGAAGCCGTCGGCCTCGATCCGCGCGGTCAGCACCGTGTCGCTGCCGCCGTCCAGGTGGAGCGTGACGCGCTCGCTGCCGTTGGCTTCAAGGCTGACGTGACGCTCGCCCACCACGCTGCCGCCGGCCTCAAGCACCAGTCGGGCGCCGCCGCCGCCCTGGGCGCCGGCCTTCACCACCGCCAGCACCTGCCAGCCGCCGCCAATGCGCCGCCGCGCGGACAACGCAGTCACCCCCAAGTTGGCCCCACCCGGCGGCACCGCCATCACCCGCAGCGTCAGGGGCAGATCCGCGCCGGTTTGATCCGGCAGATTGGCGTCGGTATACAGCAGGGCATCGGTGGCGTGGTCAGCCCGCGCCATGGCCGTGACCAAGCCAAGGGCCCCGTCCAAGTCGCTGGCCGCGGCTTCGCTCGCCAGCGTCGCCAGGGCCGCGTGCAGCTCGCGCCGGTCATCGGTGAACGCGGTCAGCCGCCGGGCCTCGCTGCCCACTGCCACTACCGCCACCTGCCGTCCGCCGCCCAGGCCGTCGACCACCGCGCGGACCTCAGCGAGAGCCGCCTCCAGCCGGGTCGGCCCACCCGCCACCGCCCGCGCGCCCATGCTGGCGCTGACGTCCACCAGCAGCACCGTGCGCGCGCCGCGCTCCTGCCCCGACTGGATGAACGGCTGCGCCGCCGCCAGCACCAGACCGAGCAAAGCGAGCAGTTGCAGATACAAAGGAATCTGCCGCCGCAGCCGCTGAAAAGGCGCATTCACCCGCTGGTCCTGCGCCACCTGCACCCACAACGCCAGCGACGGCACGGTCACCCGCGGCCGCTTCAATTTCAGGAACCACACTGCAATCAACGGTGCGGCGAGGGCGAGGAGCCAGAGGAGGTGGGGGGCGTGAAAGGTCATGCTAAACAGCCGTCGCGAAGTCGCGGGGTCGCGGGGTCGCGGGGTCGATGACAACGACAGCAGCGACAGCAGCGACAGCCGTCGCGAAGTCGCGGGGTCGCGGGGTTGCGGGGTTGATGGTGACAGCCGTTGCGCAGCTGCGAGATCGCAAGTACGCGTAGTCCGAGTCAGCAGAACGTGAGGACGGCATGCGGTCGGCTGTCGACCCCGTGACCCCGCGACCCCGCGACTTCGCGACGGCCGTCATACAATCCACCCTTCCTTCACCATTCGTGAAAATAGCAACGCTTCGAGGGCCTCGCTGCTGTCTACGTCCAGCAGGCGGCCGCCGCGAGCGCGGCAGCTGTCGGCCAGGGCGCGGGTGCGGGCCTGCAGGGCGTCGGCGTAGGCGGCGAGCGATGCGGGGGTGGCGGCGACCTCCAGTTCCTCGCCGCTTTCGCCGTCCACCAGGCGCAGGTCGTCGGGCAGCTCGGGCGCGCGCTCCGACGGAGCCAGGATCTGCACAGCCAAGGGATCGAGGCCAATGGCGCCCAGGCGGTCGAGGGCGGGCCGCAGGCCGCCGCGGTGGAAGTCGCTGACCACGATGGCCGCGCCCCGGCCCAGGTGGCGGCCGGCGACTGCGCGGGTGGCATCCTCGACCGTGGTGTCACCCGCGGCGGCGGGCGCGGCGGCGCAGGCGGCCAGGGTGCGTTGCAAGCCCTGCCGGCCGCGTTGGGGCGGCAGCAAGCGCGTGCAGCCCGCGCCAAAGGCCCACACGCTGACCGCTTCCCCACCGTGCAAGCCCACCACCGCCAGGGCGGTGGCCACCGCTAAGGCGCGCTCGCGCTTGCCGCCCTCGGCCATGCTCGCGCTGCAATCCACCAGCAACACCAGGTGCCGGTCCTGCTCAACGCGGTACAATTTCATCACCGGCCGCCGCAGGCGCGCCATGATGTTCCAATCCAAGGCGCGCAGATCGTCGCCCGCCACGTAATCGCGATAATCCGCGAAGTCCGTCGACAGCCCGCCGCGCCCACGCAGCACCTCGCCACGCCCCGGCAACGAACGGGACGGCTTGACCGCAAAGCGGAAGCGGGCGAGGCGGGGGATGA
>JBBQTJ010000191.1:0-6741 GCA_038213315.1 Planctomycetota bacterium | reverse complement strand
TAGAGGCGAAGCGGGAAGGGTCAGGTTTGTGGTTGGGAGTGACGCCACGCGTACCCCCAACCATTGACCGCCCCAGCCGCAACCATGATCTCTGGCCATGCCAAAACTCGCTGCCCGGGTCGGTCGCGTTGATGCCAGCGGCATCCGCAAGATTTTCGATCTCGCCAAAAGTCTCAAGGATCCGATCAATCTCTCGATCGGGCAGCCTGACTTCGAGGTTCCTGAACCGGTGAAAGAGGCGGCGATTGCGGCGATCCGCGCTGGTCGCAATACCTACACCCAGACTCAGGGAATCCCGGAACTGCGGGCCAATGTCCTCGCCGACGAAAAGGCTTTTACCGGCCGGACCTGGGCCGGCGACGAGACAATCATCACCAGCGGCGTATCGGGCGGACTGTTCCTGTCGCTGCTCGCCCTGGTTGATGATGGCGACGAGGTCCTGATCCCTGACCCGTACTTCGTGATGTACAAGCACCTGGTCAATCTGTTCGGCGGCAAGCCGGTGTTCGTCGACACCTACGACACCGATTTCGTGCTCGATCCGGTCGCTCTCGAACGCGCGATCACCCCCAAGACCAAGCTGTTGCTGCTTAACAGCCCCGCTAATCCCACCGGCCGGATCATCCCCAAAGAGACCCTGGTGGCGATCGCTGCAGTCTGCAGCAAGCACGGCATCACGGTGATCAGCGACGAGATCTACCGCGCCTTCGCCTATGAGCCGATGACCTCGATGGCAGAGGTTTATGAGGACACCGTACTGCTCGTGGGCCACTCCAAGTCCTTCGCCATGACTGGTTGGCGGTTAGGTTATGCCTGCGGTCCCAAGTCCGTGATCGAGGCGATGACCAAGGTCCAGCAGTACAGCTTTGTGTGCGCGCCTTCGATCGCCCAGTACGGCGCCCTGGCCTGCCCGCAGGTGGACCTGACCGAGCACATCGACGCCTATCGGCGCAAACGCGATTTGATGGTCGGCATCCTCAGCGAGCGCTTCGAGCTGGCCCCGCCGGACGGCGCGTTCTATCTGTGGGCCAAGGCCCCGGGCGGCCTGACCGGCGATGCGTTCGTAACCAAAGCCATCGCCAACAACTGCCTGATCATCCCCGGCTCGGTGTTCAGCGAGCGGGCCAGCCACTTCCGGATCTGCTACACGGTACCAGACGCCAAGCTCAAGCAGGGCGCGGAGCTGCTATGCTCGCTCGCGTGAACAGTCCGCAGGTCGGACGCCTGGCTCGCGCCGTGGCGCTGATGCTGTGTGGCATGGCCATGCTCGCCGCCCAGACCATCACCGCGTTCGGCGACAGCCTGACCGCCGGTTATGGCGTTGACGAAGCGGCGGCGTGGCCGGCGCTGATGGCGGCGGCCCATCCCGACTGGAAGGTCCTCAACGCCGGGCTTAGCGGCGAGACCACCAGCGGCGGCCTGCGCCGCATCGACTGGGTGTTGCGCGCCAAACCTGACGTGGTGCTGATCGGACTCGGCGCGAATGATGGCATGCGCGGGCAGGAGGCTGCCCAGGCCGAAGCTAATCTCGCCGCGATCATCGTTAAGGTCCGGGCCGCCGGGGCGAAACCGGTGCTGCTCGGCATGCGCATACCGACCTCGCTCGGCGCTGATTTTATCCGCTCGTATGCAGACCTCTACCCGCGCCTAGCTGCCGCCGAGCAGATCCCGCTGCTGCCGTTCCTGCTCGACGGCGTCGCCGGCGACCCGGCCCTCAACCTTCCCGACGGCATCCACCCCAATGAGGCCGGCCACCGGATCATCGCCGCCAAGGTCGGGGCGTTTATCGCTACCATCGCACCCTGACGCCACCGTGTGCATGGGTTGCATGGTGCCATGCGCGCGCATGTAACATACTGAACGCATGACTGAACCGCTGGTGATCGAGGACCTCGTCCGCCGTTACAGCCCTGAAGTGACAGCGCTGGCGGGGATCTCGCTGGCCTTCGCTGCGGGAAGCACCACCGCCATCGTCGGGCCTTCGGGCAGTGGCAAATCAACGCTACTCGGCCTGATCGCAGGCCTCGACCGGCCGGATGGTGGCCGGGTGCTGATTGAAGGACGCGATCTCGCTGTGCTGAGCGAACGGGAACGATCGAAGCTGCGCGCGCAGCGACTCGGCTTCGTCTTCCAGTCCTATCGATTGATGCCGACCTTGACCGCGCTTGAAAACGTGGCCTTGGCCGCCGAGCTGGCCGGTTTCGACCAGCCCGATGAGAGGGCCCGGACCTGGCTCGCCCGGGTCGGCTTGGCCGAGCGCGTCGGCCACCTGCCCGCGCTGTTGTCGGGTGGCGAGCAACAGCGCGTCGCCGTCGCCCGGGCCCTGGTCGCCGGACCTGCGCTGATCCTTGCTGACGAACCCACTGGCAATCTTGATTCCAAGACTGGCGCGGCGATTACCGATCTCCTCCTCGAGCTGACCCGGGATGGCAACACCACTCTGATCATCGTCACCCACGACGAGGCGCTGGCCGGGCGCATGGCGCGGATCGTGCGGCTGGCTGACGGGCGGGTGGTCGCGGACGGGGCGCCGTGATCCTCCGCCTCGCTTGGCGGCTGCTGCGTCATCGGCGTAGTTTTGCGCTGCTGATCATCGCCTGCATCGCGATTGGCGTGAGCGGTAGGGTCGCGGTGGGCACTGCTTCAGGCGCGATCGCCACGGCTATTGGTGGCGAATCTCGCGCGGTGCTGGGCGGCGATCTTGAGATCGCCGGTTCACAGGCCTTGGCCGAGGACCAGCGCGCCGCGGTCGGTTCGACGTGGCCTGCGGACAGCGCCACCACCGTGGTCCGCTCCTTCACCACCATGGCCAGCGGGGACGGCACCAGCGGCCCGGTTGAGGTCACCGTCGTCGAACCGAACTGGCCGTTGGTGGGCCAACTTGGCACCAATGCGGTTGGTGGACTTGCTGCGCTGCATGGCAAGGACCCGGGCGTTATCGTCCAGGCGGACCTCCTCGAACGCTTTCACCTCCAGGTCGGCGGACGCCTCCGCCTTGGCCAGACCGAGTTCACCGTGCTTGGGATCACCACCAGTGAGCCTGGACTGGGAGCGAGCCCGTTCCGGATCGGACCTCGAGTATGGCTCGCCAGCCGCCACCTTGAGGCCACCGGCTTGGCCGCCCTTGGAGCGCGGATCCGCCATGCCCTGGTCGTGCGTCTGTTGGAACCGTCTGCGAGCGAAGCCAGCGCCCGTGCCGCTCGCATCGCCCTCGGCCAGGATCCTGAAGACCGTCCGTTTGAGGGCGCTTTCGGTCCGCCTCGCGACCGTTTCAACGTCCGCACCGCTGCGGATGCCGCCGACAGTGCAGGTCGTCTAGTCGGCCGGCTGACCGACTGGATTGGTCTGGTGGCGCTGCTCGCCCTGGCCTTGGGCGCGGTCGGCGTCGCGGCCGTGGTGCGCGGTCATCTCGATGCCCGCCGCGACGAACTGGCGGTACTGCGGGCGCTTGGTGCGACTCCAAACCAGGTCGCCGCGGCGTTCATTCTGCAAGGCGGGTTGCTCGGGCTGATTGGATCCGTGGGCGGAGCGTTGCTCGGGACCGGCCTCGGCATGCTCCTGACCACGGCAGGCGGACTGCCCGCGCTGCCGTCGCCGCTGGCGATTGCGGTCGGACTGGCCATCGGACTTACGGCGGCGCTGCTGGCCTCGGCGGTGCCTGCCCTGGCGGCGGCTCATCGCCCGCCATTGGCCGTGCTGCGCGATCAATCGGGCGCGACGCGAACGCCGTGGATCGTCTATTTTGCCATCCTCTTCGCGGTGCTGGCGTGGTTCGCGATAGCAACGCTGGATGCGCGTTCGTGGATCCTTGGCCCTGCGGTGGCCGGTCTGACGGTGGGTGGCGGTTTGCTGCTGTATGGTTGCTCGGCATTGATCCTGCCCCTCGGCCGGCGCCTGGGCGGGCCGCTCGCGGTGCGGCTGGCGTTGCGCAACCTCGCTCGCCCGGCGCTGCGTCCGGCGGTGGTTGCCGCGGCGCTCGGCCTCGCCGCATTGCTGGCGGGAACCGCGCTAACCTACCGCACCACGGTTCTCGCCGAACTCGCCCGCGACGACCAGCGCCCGGCGCTGTTCCTTCTCGATCTGCACGAGGACCAGCTTGCCGATCTGCAGGCTCTGTGCATCGAGGCCGGGGCTGGTGAGCCAGAACTCGCTCCGGTGATCCGGGCCCGCTACCGCGGTCGACCCACGGATGGCGGCAAGCCCGCGAGCGCTGAAGGCGGCACCCGTGAAGAGCAGCAGGCGCGCTTCTTCCGCTCTCGCGAGCAGAACCTCAGCTTCCGCGACCAGCTCGGCCGCGACGAAACTATCATTGCCGGCTCCTGGTTCACCCCCGGTCAAACCGGCGTTTGCTCGCTTGAGGAACGCTTTGCGAAACGCCTGGGCGTCGGCCTTGGCGATCAGGTGGTGTTTGATATCAGCGGCGTGCCTTTGACGGTTACGATCACCAGTCTGCGCCGGGTCCGCTGGGTTAATCTACGTCCGAACTTTTTCATCCTCATGCCCGCCGCCGATCTCGTCGGCGCACCGACCACCTGGGTCGCCACCGTGAACTGCGCCCCGGCTGCCGCACGCACGGTCGAACGGCTGATCGCGGAACGACTACCCAATGCCACTGCTCTTGACATTGCTGCGATCACCAAACAGGTTGGCGTTCTCGTCGATCGCCTCACCGCTGCGGTCCAGCTGCTCGCCGGTCTGGTTCTGGCTGCGGGTCTGGCGGTGGCCACTGGGGTCGCACTGGCCGGCGCTCGTGTGCGCGCTGGCGAAGCCGCTTTGCTCCGCGCCTTGGGTGCAGCACCGACCCTGCCCGCGCGCTCCACCGCGCTGGAGTTCGCCCTGCTCGGCCTCGTCGGTGGACTGATCGGTTCGGTCCTCGGCGCAGCCGGGGGTGCGCTCATGGCCGGGCTATTGCTCGACCGCGCGCCGGTGGTGCCTTGGCTTGAGCTGGGTGGCACTGCGGCTGCGGTCGCCGCGTGTTCGGCGAGCGCCGGATTGGCTGCAACGTGGCGCTCGGTGACGGCGACCCCCCTCGCGGTCCTGCGCGATGAAGGATGATCAATGGCCGAGGTGGAGACTGCACTATCTGCAGGTAAAGAATCCGCAGGTTTCAAGCCGCGCTCAGTTCCTTATGGGTCTAGCGTTGTTTTCTGATGCGCTTCCAGGTCCAGTGTTTTCCGCCGACCATTATTAAAGGGGACGCCCCACCAGGTCATGGCGGGTCGCGGTAGGGACAGCCCTTTCGGGCCGCCCCCCGCTCAGACCCGTACGTATAGAATTACCGCATACGGCTCCCACCTCAGGTACTGGCGTGGAGATCACGCTCGGGTCGTTTGGAACCACCGTACATTTCCGGCTCAGAGTCCCGATACGGATTCCTGCGGTCTGAATCCTTTGGCCTGAGGCCTTCCCTCCCCGTTCTCGGCGGCTGCCTTCGACGGTTCGCAGGTACTACGCCCTCATCCAGCCCTGGGGCGGGTGCTTGTGGTCGGGAACCTAGGCCGCTGAGCTGACCTCTCTAGGGTTTCCTCGCTTGGGTTGGGCGCTGGTCGCGACGGGGGCAGCGTGCGGTGACCGGTGGCTCCGCCGTCAGGTGGAGCCGGTGCCAGAGGCTCGCTGACGTGAGACCGGCGCGGGTGCGTGGCTGGGTGGTGCGTTCTGGGTCCCTGGCGTGGACGCGGCGAGGGCTAGCGTCGTGGGGATGATGACCCCGCACGTCCTCAGCTGCGCTGACGCTTTTCGATCCGGCCGACCGGTCCGGTGACGGTTGCGGTGTGCCCGCCCCGCGCCCCGACGCGGGTACGACTAGAGCCGGCGGGGACAGTGTTGCGCTGCGTTTATGCGGACGGGGTGGCGACGGTGACGGTGCTGGCGTAGACCTACGCGCAGCGGTGATCTTCGGGTGACCGACTTGCGCGCTGACGTAGGCAACGGACGGTGCGGTGATGCTGACCCTTAACGCTGCCCGTAATCTGGCCCGCACCCCGTCTGGCATGGATGCCGGGCAGGTCGACGAAGTACTGAGCCTGCTACTGGGCGGCAGTCTCGCGGTGAGCGATGGCGCGGCGGTGTTGGCGGCTTGGTCGGAACGGGGCGAGACCGGCGTCGAACTGGCGGCGATGGTGCAGGCGCTGCTGGCCCGGGCGCTGCCGCTGGGCGAGCTGGGACGCTGCCTGGATCTGTGCGGCACCGGCGGCAGCGGGCGCGAACGCTTCAATGTCAGCACCACAGCGGCTTTCGTCCTGGCGGCGGCCGGGGTGCCGGTGGCCAAGCATGGCAATCGCGGTTCGACCAAGCCCAATGGCAGTTTCGATCTGCTGGAGCGCCTGGGGGTGCGCTTTGACCAGGCGCCGGCCGCGCATGGGCGCCTGCTGCACGCCAGCGGCGTGTGCTTTTTATTTGCCCGCGCCATGCATCCCGCGGTGGCGGCGGCGGCCCCCTACCGCAAGGCCGCTGGGCGACGCACCATCTTCAATTTGGCCGGGCCGCTGGCCAATCCGGCCCGTCCGGCGGTGCAGCTGATCGGCACCGTGGCCGAGGCCACTGCGCAGGTCATCGCCGAGGCGATGCAGCTGCTGGGCACCGAGCGGGCCCTGGTGGTGTGGGGCGAGCCGGGCATCGATGAGGTCTCGGTGTCGGGACGTACCCGCTGGCTGCAGCTGGAGGCCGGGGTGATCACGCCCGGCGGCTGGCACCCGCATGACCCGGTGGCCTATGAGCGCATCCCCGGCGGCGACGCGGTCG
>JBBQTJ010000190.1:0-6824 GCA_038213315.1 Planctomycetota bacterium | reverse complement strand
CCCAGGCCCCCGGCCGTCATGGCGCAGAACAGGCCCGCCGCGCCGGCACCGAGGATCACAACCAGATCAGTATCAGAGGCGGACATGGGGCGGGATGGTCAACTGAGTACGATCCACGCCAGCGGCATTCCTGGGAGCGCCGAGTTGCACTCGGCCGGTGGTCGATGAGTGCGTGCGACGGAACAGCCGGCCGAGTGCAACTCGACGCTCCCAGGTCAAGGCACCGCAGCATGCATTTATTTCGCCGCGTTGTCGAGTACACCCTCGGCTATGGTCGGCAAGCAGCCGAGTGCAACTCGGCGCTCCCAGAGAAGCACCTACTTCATCGCCGCCTGCAACGCCGCCGCTGCGTCGTCCGCGACTCCATTATGATCGCTGCTGGGGAATTCCTGGAAGGTCACGCCGGGCTGGGCGCCAAGTTCCCGGCCCATGCGCACGGGGATGACTTCGTCCTGAGTGCCGTGCAGGATCACGACCGGGGGCCGGGGCGTGTGCGCCAGAACCGTGGCCAAGGTGGCGCGATTATCGAAGCGGTGCAGCAACAGGTGGCAGAGGGGCCAGCCGACCGCGCCGCGGGCCATGTCGATCATGCTGGTGAAGGGGGCGATGAGGACGACGCGTTCGCAGGGGTGATCCGAGGCGAACTGCAGGCCGGGGGCGCAGCCCAGGCTGTGGGCCAGGATTGCGGTCGGCACGGCCTGGGACCAGCGGGCAGTCAGGGTGGTCCAGGCGGTGTTCATCGACACGCGGATGCGCTCGGGCGACGGTGTGCCCTCGCAGTCTCCGTAGCTGGGATAATCGATCAGCAGAAAGGCGTCGTCGTCGCGCGGGGCTGACCTCACCTGGTCCAACCAGAACAGGCCCAGGCTGGCATTGCCGCCGAAGCACAGCCACAGCCTGGCCGGAACGCCGCCCCGTCGTGGCGCCACATACCAGGCCACCTGGCGACCTTGATCGGTGGTGTACGGCAGCGGTTCGGCCTCGCGCCGCAGGTAGTCGGGGATGGGCTGGGGATGATAGATCAGGCGGTGCTGGCAGCCCAGCAGGACCAGCGGAATGACGCTGAGCAGCAGGCCCAGGCGCAGGGCCAGACGGCGGCGGGGGCGAGGCGCGACTGGGGCGGGGGCGCTGGTGCTCATGAGGGAATTCTGGCCTTGGATTTTCGGTTTGTCAACCATCGTTAATTAATGGTTGGAATGACTCCCCCTTGTCCCGCCGGTCGAGGGCCAAGCATGCCGCCCCGCACAGGAGCCTTCATGCCCATCCGCCGCGCCCTTCTTTCGGTCTTCGACAAGACCGGCATCGTCGCCTTCGCCACCGCCCTGCATGCGGCCAAGGTCGAGCTGCTGTCCACTGGTGGCACCTACAAGGCGCTGAAGGATGCGGGCATACCGGTGATCGAGGTGGCAGAATATACCGGCTTCCCCGAGATGATGGACGGACGAGTGAAGACCCTGCACCCCAAGATCCACGGCGGGTTGCTGTGCGTGCGCGACGACGCCCACCACATGCAGGCGGCCACCCAGAATGGCATCGGCATGATCGATCTGGTGGTGGTGAACCTCTACCCCTTCGAGGCCACCGCGGACAAGGCCGAAGCCACCACAGCCGACAAGATTGAGAAGATCGACATCGGCGGTCCGTCGATGCTGCGCAGCGCGGCCAAGAACCACGCCTTCGTCACGGTGATCGTCGACCCTGTCGATTATGCCCGCTGCCTGAGCGAAATGGCTGCGCACGGCGGCGATACCACCCTGGTCTTCCGTCAGAGTTGCGCCCGTACCGTCTTCCGCACCACCGCCCGCTATGACGCGTTGATCGCCGACGAGCTGACCCGCATCGCCGGCTTTCCTGCGGACGAAGCCTTCCCGGCCGAAACCGCGCTGCCGCTGAAGAAATTGCAGGAGCTGCGCTATGGCGAGAACCCGCACCAGCAGGCCGCGTTGTACGGCATCCGCACCCCGGGTGCGGCGGGCGTCACCGGCCTGAAGCAGCTCAACGGCAAGGAGCTGTCCTACAATAATCTCATGGATGCAGATGGTGCCTGGCGCCTGGTCAGCGAATTCGGCGGCCCGGCCTGCGCCATCATCAAGCATGCCAACCCCTGCGGCTGCGCGGCCCGCGACACCCTTGCCGCCGCCTTTGAGCGCGCCTACGACGGCGATCCCCAGGCCGCCTTTGGCGGCATCATCGCCCTGAACCGCGAGGTCGACGCCGTCACCGCCGAGGCCATGTGCACGCGCCAGTTCGTCGAGGTGGTGATCGCCCCCACTTTCAGCGTCGAGGCCCTGACCATCCTTACCACCAAGCCGAAGTGGAAGGCCAACGTGCGCCTGCTGGCGGTCGGCGCGCCTGGCCCCATTCCTGCCGGCGCAAAATATTTGAAGAACGTCCTGGGCGGCGTGTTGGTCCAGGACTATGACACGCTGGGCTGGGATCCCGCCAGCCTGAAGACGGTCAGCCGCCGCGCGCCCTCTGCGGCTGAACTTGCCGACCTCGCGTTCGCCTGGCCGGTGGTGAAGCACCTGTCCTCGAATGGCATCTGCATCGTCAAAGATCGCGAACTGGTGGGCGCCGGCGCCGGGCAGATGTCGCGGGTCAACAGCACCTGGATCGCCACCAGCCTGGCCAAGACCAGGGCCCAGGGCGGGGTCGCCGCCAGCGACGCGTTCTTCCCCTTTCCCGACGGCGTCGAGACCCTGGCCGCCGCCGGCGTCACCGCCATCGTCCAGCCCGGGGGCAGCAAGGGCGATGACGCGGTGATCGCCACCGCAGACCGACTGGGGCTGGCGATGGTGTTCACGGGGGTGCGGCATTTTAGGCACTGAGACGACAACCGTCGCGGGGTCGCGGGGCCTAAGCCAAAACGGCCAATTCGCGGAGCAGGATGCCAGGATGCCGAGCCAGGACGCGCACCAGGGCACGGGCTGCACCATCAGGTTCCGTCCTGCCCTGTTCCCAGTTGCGCACCGTGTCGACGCTGATGCCCAAGGCTGTGGCAAAACGTTCCTGGGTCATGTCGCGGAAGGCGGTGCGGAAGGCCGCCAGATCCCCGGCCTGCCAAACCCCCGCCAGCAAGCGCTGACGGACCTGACGCTTGATGGTGAATTCGCCCTGGATGGCGGGCAGATCCGGATGGTCGCTCATGGCTTGATTCGCTGACGATAAAGGGTGGTTTCGCTGACATCGGCAAACCGGGCGGAAATGATGCGGATGACGTCGGGATCGCGATCCGTCCAGGTCACCCGTACGACGATGCAGCGTCCGTCACACCAACCGATGGTCGTCCAGCGATCCTCGGAGGGATGACTATGGGCCGCATCATAGTCGTCGATGGCTTCCGGATCATCGAAAACCGAGATGACCTCACTGAAGCGAAGGCCATGGCGCTGCTGATTGGCGATATCCTTGAGCGGATCCCAAGAGAACCGGGACATGGCACCACTATACGCTAATAGCGTAGTCGTGCAATGCCAACCTGGTCAGCTGTCGACCGTCGACGATCAACCATCGAACGCGAAGTAGGACTTGGCGTTCCCATAACAGACCGCTTCGACCAGGCGACCGATGAGTTCGTCATCATCCGGCAGCAGACCGTCGCGCATGTCGGCGCCGAGTTGATTGCAGAGGATGCGGCGGAAGTAGTCGTGGCGGCTGTAGCTGAGGAAGGAGCGGCTGTCGGTGAGCATGCCCACGAAGCGCGACAGCAGGCCCTGGTTGGACAAGGTGTCGAGCTGGCGCTCGATGCCGTCCTTCTGATCCAGGAACCACCAGGCGGCGCCGTATTGGATCTTCCCGGGCGTGCTGCCGTCCTGGAAGTTGCCGGCCATGGTGGCGACCATCGCGTTGTCGCGCGGGTTCAGATTGTAGAGGATGGTTTTGGCCAGTTGACCATCGCGATCGAGGCGATCCAAAAAGCGGGATAGCGGACGCGCATAGGCCTGATCATCCATCGAGTCGACGCCGGCGTCGGCCCCGACCAAGTCCATCAACCGGCGGCTGTTGTTGCGCAGGGGACCGAGATGGAACTGCTGCACCCAGCCGGCGGCGTGGTCAAGGCGGGCCCAATGATCGAGCATGAAACTTTTGAAGCGGGCGCTGTCTGCGTCTTCCGGGCGCGTGCCGGCACGCACCTGGCTGAAGACCGCTGCGGCCTGCGCGCCGGAGCAGTCGTCGGCGTACATGATGTCCAGACCATGGTCCGATAAGCGGCAGCCGGCTGCGTGGAAGTAGCGGTGACGGATGGCGGTGGCCGCCAGGTAATCTTCAAGAGTGCGGATGGTGGTGCTGCTGACCGTGCCCAGCCGGTCGAGCCACTGATTGAAGCCAGCGGGATCATCGACCATCAGGCCGCGATCCGGGCGCCAGGTGGGCCGCATCTGCACGGTGGCGGTGGGATCGCGCCGCAAGGCCAAGTGGTGCTCAAGGGAATCAATCGGATCGTCGGTGGTACACACCACTTCGACCTTGAAGTGGGCCAGCAGACTGCGAGCGGTGAAACCCGTTGGTCCGAGCTGCGCCTGGCAGGCGCTCCAGATCGCGGCCGCGCTGTCCTCATTCAGCAACTGCGTGACGCCAAAGGGGTTTTGCAATTCCAGGTGCGTCCAGTGGTAGAGTGGATTGCGCAGGGTGGCTGGCACGGTGCGGGCCCAGGCCTGAAATTTCTCAGCGTCGGTGGCGTCGCCGGTGATGAACCGCTCGGCGATCCCATTGGCGCGCATCGCCCGCCACTTGTAGTGGTCGCCAGCCAGCCAGAGCCGCGTCAGATTGTCCCAGCCGTGGTTCCTGGCTACTGGCTCGGGCGGCAGGTGGCTGTGGTAGTCGATAATCGGCTGCTGCTTGGCGTGGTCGTGGTACAGGCGTTCGGCCTGGGGCGACAACAGCAGGAAGTTCGGGGTGATGAACGGCGACGGCGGCTTCAGCATGGGTCCAGCCTAGTCGTACTGATTGACGGTCGAGGATCGACAATTGGCGGTCGACGGATGCTTTTAGCCGGGGGACGGTACATCTCTCCGACCCATGGATGTGCCCCCCCTTCCGCCGCTGGGCGAGCAACTGCGCGCTGGTGCGACGCCCGGGCGCTGGTGGCTGCCCACCGCGCTCCTGGCCGTGCTGGCGCTGCTGGTCGCGCCGCAGGATCAAGCCCTCTCCACCCAGGTCATCACCTGGGGGAAGGATGCCTACGATTGGCGCGACCTGTTGGTGGCCCCCAGCTGGGCCGGGCGTGGTGAGACCTTGGTCGTGCTGGCCCTGGTGCTGGGTGGCCTCGGCCAGCGCACCCTGGCGTGGCGCCTGCTGGTGGCCCTGAGTGCCACCGCGCTGGTGGTCACCGCCCTGAAGTATGGCGTGGGGCGCATCCGTCCCAATGGCGGTGAGCTTAGCTTCCCCAGCGGCGATGCGGCGGCCGCTGCGGCGATGCTGGTGCCCCTGTTGCGCTGGCGGGCAACCCGGGCCTTGGGCGTGTTGATGGCCATGATCGCCCTGGGCGTGGCGCTTAGCCGCGTACTGCGTGATTATCATTTTCCCAGCGATGTCTTCGCCGGTTTGGCCATCGGGTGGAGCCTTGGCCTAGTGTTCAGCCGGCTCCGCCGACCGCGCTGGCTAAACTTTGCTGCGCGCCACTGGGCCAGGGCCGCGTTGTGGTCGGTACCGGTGATCATGGGCTGCATGGTCCTGTTTGGCGACCTGGACGGGCAGAAGAAGACGCTGCTGTTCCTCGCCCTGGCCGGACCGGCCATGGTCATGGCCCTGGCGGCCGCGCACTGGCGTCGCCGCGCCTGGTTCACCGGCGGGCGCATACTGCCCAGGGCGCTGGAAGCCCGGCCATGGCTCTTCCTGGCCGCCCTCGGCCTGCTGTTGGGTTTCCTCGCCACACGCTCATCCCTCTGGGATCGGGACGAAGCGCGCTTCGCCAAAGCCACTGTGGAGATGATCCAGTCAGACAATTATCTGGTGCCCACCTTCAACGGCGAAGAGCGGCTGCATAAGCCGATCATGCCCTATTGGCTGATGTCGGTGCCGGTGCGGCTGCTGGGCATGGATGAGCTGTCGGTGCGCCTGCCCGCCATCGTCGGGGCCTTGCTGGCGGTGCTGGCGGTCTGGTGGGTCGGACGCCGCCTGCTGGGGCCGGGGCAGGGCTTACCCGCGGCGATGATCCTGGCGGCGTCGCCCCTGCTGATCGTGGTGGGCACGGCCGCCACCGCTGATGGGGCCCTGCTGGGCTTCATCACCTTGGCCATCGCCATCTGGGTCGCGGCCTGGGTGCCTGACCGGAACGGACGCACGCTGCCACCGTGGCCCGCGGCGGTGCTCATGGGCTTGGCGATGGCCGCTGCCCTTTTGCAGAAGGGGCCGCTGGGCCTGCTGGTCCCGGTGCTGACCGTGGCGGTGGCCTGGCTGTTATTTCGACACGAGCGGCGCTTTCGCAGCGCCCACCTCATCGTCGCAGCAGGCCTCGCGCTGCTGGTCTTCCTCGCCTGGGGCATCCCGGCCAATCGTGCGACCGAGGGGCGCTTCCTGATGGAGGGCCTGTTCAAGCATGTCGGCAGCCGCGGCCTGAAGCCCATGGAAAGTCATGGCGGTGGCCCGTGGTATTACCTGCCGGTGGTGATTGTCGCCTTCCTGCCCTTCACCGCCTTCCTACCGGCTCTGATTGCCGGCCTGAGTGCGCGCCGCCTCGGCGATGCCCGCGGGCGGGCCCTGCTCGTGGCCTGGTTCGTGCCGGCCTTCGTGGTGATGAGTTTTTACGCTACCAAGCTGCCCCATTACATCCTGCCGGTCTTCCCCGCCCTGGCCCTGGGCGTGGCCATGCTGCTGCGCCAGCT
>JBBQTJ010000189.1:0-6828 GCA_038213315.1 Planctomycetota bacterium | reverse complement strand
GCGTACTCCCACTCTGCCTCGCTGGGCAGTTTGGCCTGCAACCCAGGCACGGCGGCGTTGAGGGCCAGCAGGAAGCGTTGCGTGTCATCCCAATTCACCATTTCGACAGGATGGTCCATGCCGGGCACGGACGACGGCAGGGTGCCCATGACCTCGTGCCAAAGCAGTTGGGTGCACTCGCTGTCGGCCAGCCAGAAGCCGGTGGGGATGGTGACCCGATGCTGGGTCTCGTCGTCCCGCCGGTGGCGTTCGTCGGTGGGGCTGCCCATCACAAAAGTTCCCGCTGGCAGCCAACGCAGACGTTGGACGGCCCGGCCGACGGGAATGTCAATATAGGAGCCATACTGGTCATGGCTGGCCCCTGCCGGAGCACCATCGTCGGCGGGCGGCGGCGCCTCCGGAACGATCGCCAGGGGTTCTGGTGCGATGACGTCGCGGCTTGGCGGCATGATGATCACGTCCGGTCGCGGCTCGGCCAGACTGCTTGGACCGGTCGGGCGAACCAGCGGTCGGACCGTGGTGGTTGCCGGCGTGGGAGATACTGCCACCGGTGCCTGGGGTGGCTCGATCCGCACGATCGGTGCACGTTCTACCAGAGGTGGAACCGGGAGGGTGACCACGGCCAGGGCTGGCGTGGTGGCCGCGACTCGAATTGGGGCGATGACCGCTGGGGTACTTGCCGGAGCCACGATCAACGGAGTGGTGCTGCTAGGTGCGGTTGGTGGCAGCGGCGAGAAGGGGATGAACGGCAGTGCGGCGGGCAGCGGCGGTTCCGGCTCGTGAACAGGGGTCAACTGCGGCTGCGAGCCGGGCAATTGATCAAAGGCTGAAGCAACATCCACGGCTGCGGTGCTGGCACTCGCGTCGGCTGGGGCGGCGAAGGGATCGAGCGGGGTGCTGGCACGCGGCGCGGTGTTCGGCCAAAGCCACCAAGCGGCACCCAAGATCACGGCGGCACCGCCGAGTCCGGCCGCCAGCAACCATGGCAGGCCGACTGCGGTATCGACAGCTTGGCCGGCCACGGCGATATGCCCATGCGACAGCAAATCTTCCAATTGGCGTACCACCGTCGCCGCATCAGCCGGTCGGTCGTCCGGCTTTTTGGCCAAGAGTCGCAGGATCAGCCGTTCAAGATCGGGATGAATGGTCCCCTGAATGCGACGAGGCGGGACCGGCGGCACGTGGACGTGCTGGTAGATGACGCCGGCGGGGTCATCCCCAGAAAAAGGCAGGCGGCCGACGCACAACTCGTAAAGGACCACGCCCAGCGCATACAGGTCGGCGCGGTGGTCGAGACGCTCGCCCTGGGCCTGCTCGGGGCTGAAATACGCCACGGTACCGACAATCAGACCGGAAGCAGTATTCCCATCGCTGTCGTCGGCGAGTTTGACCAAGCCGAAATCGCTGAGTTTCAAGGTGCCGTCACGGGCCAACAGCATATTGCCCGGCTTGATATCGCGGTGGACCACCCCGACCCGATGAGCGGCCGCCAGCCCCCGCGCAGCTTGCAGCATCAAATGGACAGACTCTTCAAGCCCAGGTTTCCAGCCAGCCTTCAAGCGCTGGGAGAGGTCAGTCCCGTCGACGAACTCCATGACGAAATAATGGAGTCCCTGATACACGTCCGCGCGGTAGACCTGCACCACGTGGGGGCTGCTGATGCCCGCCACCACGCGTGCTTCTTTCAGGAAACGAGCGCGAAAACTGTCCGCCACGCTCAGGTGGCGGGCCAGGACTTTCACCGCCACGGTCCGGTCGAGGCTGATTTGACGGCCGCGATAGACCTGCCCCATGCCGCCTGAACCCAGCATCTCGCCCAGTTCGACATCGCCCCAGACCTGGCCCGTCAGCTGCGCCGACTCATCCTGGGGCTGGGTGGTACGCCGATCCCGGTCATTGGTGGGCAATGGGTCGGCCATGCTGTCAGTCTGGTGACCACAGGAGGCGGTCCAGTCCTGCCTGCATCATTCGGGCACCACCACGAAGCGGCTGGCACCGTCACTCCAGATACGCAGCAGGATCTCGCCCGTGGCAGAGCGCAGCGCGGCCACGGCAGCGGCGGCGGAGTCCGCGGCGGCGCGATCGATCTCGGTGATCAGGTCGCCAGCTTTCAGCCCAGCACGTTCGGCGCGACTGCCCGGGCGGACTTCCGCAATCAGGGCTCCCTCCACCCGTGGTGGCAGGTCCAAGCGGCGGCGCAGGGCTGGGCTCAGGTCCTCAAGGCGGATGCCCACCGAGGGTTTGGCGGTTTCGGGCTCGTCTGCCGCATCAATCTGGGCGCTGCCAGGAAGATCACGAAGGACCACCTTCGCTTCCTGGGCCGCACCGTCCCGCCACAGCCCCAGGGTCACGGTGGTGCCAGGGGAGAGTTGGGCGATAAGCAGGCGTAATTGCGCTGGCTCAGTGATTGCAGTGCTTTCAAGTTTGGTGATGACATCGCCGGGCTTCAGGCCGGCCTTTTCGGCTGGGCTGTCGGCGACGACATCACCGACCAGCGCCCCGGCGCTGGTCGGCAGCTTGAGCTTGTTGGCCAGGGCAGTCGTGACCTCTTGGATCATCACGCCCATGTAGCCACGCACGACCCGACCATCCTTGCGGATGGCGTCAAAGATCTGCCGGGCCAGGTTCGCGGGGACGGCGAAGCCGATGCCCAGATTGCCGCCGGAGGGGGACAGGATGGCGGTATTGATCCCCACCAAGCGACCAGCCGCATCCACCAGGGCGCCCCCGGAATTGCCAGGATTGATGCTGGCATCGGTCTGGAGGAAGTCTTCGTAACCGTCGACGATGATGCCCACCTTGGCGCGGCCGGTGGCGCTGATGATGCCCATGGTCACGGTCTGCCCGACGCCAAAGGGATTGCCGATGGCGAAAGCCAGGTCACCAGCCTCGACCTTGGCGCTGTCCGCCCAGGTGACTGTCGGCAGTGTGCGGCCTTGCGGGTCGATCTTCAGCACTGCCAGGTCCGTTTTGGGATCGGTGCCAACGACCGTCGCGGGGATGCGGATTTCATGACCGTCATGCTCATTGGACAGTCCAATTGACAGTTCGTCAGCGTCCTCGATCACATGGTTGTTGGTCAACAAGTACCCGTCCGCGGTGACCATGACGCCCGAGCCTTGACCCTGCTGACGCCGGCCCGGGCCTCTCGGCAGATCCCCGAAAAAACGTCGAAAGGCAGGATCATCCTGCATACCTGGCGGCAGCTGCGGCCGCTTCTGCTCGCTGCTGGCATAGATCGTCACCACGCTGGGCGACACGCGCTTGACCATGGGTGCGTAGCTGGTCGGTGCCGGATCGCCGGCCGACAGCACAGCAACGACGCAGAGGCAGCAGAGGAGAGCGATCTGGCGCATGGTGTAACTCCGAGGGCGAAGACGGAGTGGATGGTTACGGCTTACAGTGCAACTACTGGAACGCTTTTTTGACCCTGGCGCATCTGGCATGAAATCTGCGTTCTCTCGGGATTTGTGCTGATTTTCGCTTCCACGTGGCAATTCCTGAGCCTAGGATATCGACGAGGTCCCAGCCATGAAGATCGACTCCCTGATCCGCTCCCAGCAGTTGGCTGCCAGGGTCCAGGTCAACGCAGCA
Source organism: Planctomycetota bacterium (assembly GCA_038213315.1). Lineage (GTDB taxonomy): Bacteria > Planctomycetota > UBA11346 > UBA11346 > UBA11346 > JBBQTJ01. The sequence goes on along the minus strand of JBBQTJ010000189.1, from coordinate 3,234 downwards.
GAGCAACCAGCCAGCGCGGGGGAACGCCGTGCCTTGGCAGCCACGCAGACCCGTATCAGCAGCGCCGCCACCGAACTGGGCCAGGCGGCCCGCATCACCGACAGCACCAAGGAGGTGGACAAGGGACTCAATCGCCTGCGCAAGCTGGTCGAAACCGCGGATCGTCCCGAGACTACCACGGCTGATCGCGAACGCCTGCAGGCGAATTTCACCAAGGAGCTGGCCGCGCTCGGCAAGGCCGGCATCGCGCAGAACCAGGCCGTCGACCAGGGCGGTGGGCGTCCGGCAGACAAATTGGTGGCAGATCGCCTGGGGCGCGGCGCCAGCCAGTCCGTCACCGACGTTGCTGATTTGAAGAAGATCGACCTGCGCACGGCGGACAGCACGGTGCGCGGCGAAGCCCTCAAGGTTTTGAAGCAGGCCGGCACCGAGGTCGGCAACCGCGTCTCGGCTACCAGCGCGGTCGAGAATGCCGCAGCCCTGCGGCTGGGTCAGCAGCAACAAGTCGAATCAAGCCTGCGCGGCCAGACGCAGGACCAGCTGGTCCGGCGGGATCAGGAAAGTGTGCAGAGTCTCCTGGCGCAGCTGCAGACCGGCAAGGCTACTGGACAGGCAGGTACACTGTTCAGTTACCTGGCCTGACGCGTCGCGGTCGGTCGTCGACAGTCGATCCCGGCCCCGCTAGCCTGCGGGAATGAGCGTCACCTACGCGCCTTTGGGCGCTGCCCGCACCGTCACCGGCTCGCGCCACCTGGTCGAGGCCGATGGGGTGCGCATCCTCATCGACTGCGGTCTGGTCCAGGAACGCGAGCTATCCGCGCGTAATTGGGACCCCTTGCCAGTCCCGGCCGCATCCCTGGCCGCGGTGATCCTGACCCACGCGCATATCGATCATTGCGGCTGGTTACCGCGCCTGGTGCATCAGGGCTTTCATGGCCCGGTCTTCGCCACGCGGGCCACGGCGGATATCGTGCCCGTCATGCTGTATGACGCCGCTCGGCTGCAGGGTGAAGATGTAGACACCAAGCGCGACCGGCACGGCAAGGAAAACCGCACGCCCCCCCGACCGGTCGAGCCGCTCTACGACGAAGCCATGGTCGATGCCGCGTTGCGCTTCCTGAAGCCGGTGGACTTCGAGCAACGCGTCCCGGTGGCTCCGGGCATCACCGCCACCTGGCTGCCGGCCGGTCATATCCTGGGCGCGGCCATGATCCTGGTCGAATGCGGGACGCCCGTGCGACGCCTGCTATTTAGCGGCGATCTTGGCCGGTGGAACCGCCCGCTGGTTCCTGATCCGGTCGATCCGCCGGCGGCTGACCTGATCGTGGTTGAAAGCACCTATGGCGACCGTCTGCACGACGACCACATCGACATCGAGGGTCAGCTTGAGAGTACGCTGGGCGCGACGCTGAATGGCGGTGGCACGGTTATTATTCCATGTTTTGCCGTCGAACGCGCCCAGGAGCTGCTCTGGCATCTAGACCGTTTGCACCACGCGGGACGAGTACCAGAGGTGCCGGTTTTCCTGGACAGTCCAATGGCCGTGAAGCTGTTGAAAATATTCACTGCCCATCCCGAGGCGGTGGACGACGAATTACGTCCGCGCCTAGGCACGGCGCGTTCGCCCTTTGCCTTTCATGGCCTGCAACTCACGGCCCTACGTGAGCAATCCATGGCCATCAATGAGGTTCGCGGCCCCAAGATCGTCATCGCCGGTTCGGGCATGCTGAACGGCGGACGCATCAAGCACCACCTCCGCCAGATCATCCATCGTGAGGATAGTCTGGTCCTGTTCACCGGCTATCAGGCGGCGGGCACCCTGGGGCGGATGCTGGTTCAGGGCGCCAAGCAGGTTCGTTTGTTTGGGCGTGATTATCAGGTTCGCTGCCGGACCGCGTCAGTGCAGGGCTTTTCTGGTCATGCCGATCGGGACGAGATCCTCGGCTGGTTGGGACGTGCCGCGGCGAAACCACGGCGAATCGCCGTGGTCCATGGCGGCGAGACCATCGCTCCGGCGTTTGCGGCTCTGGTCTCTGAGCGCATTGGCGTGCCGGCACATGCACCGACCTATATGGAGCGCATCACCGTGGAGTGACGGGCATAAAAAAGCACCCCGGACGCTGAGGTCCGGGGTGCTTTCATGGTGGAGATAAGGAGATTCGAACTCCTGACCTGTTCATTGCGAACGAACCGCTCTACCAACTGAGCTATATCCCCTTACGTGTGGGGAGGGAACCTAACAACCAAGCGCGCGCTGCCAAGGGGGCGCTTGCACCCGGCGGCGAGCCCCCAGCATCCCACCCCCCGAAGGACCTTAGATGCCCGTTGAACGCACCCTCATCCTCCTCAAGCCCGACGCTGTGCAGCGCAGCCTCTGCGGCGAGATTCTAGGCCGTTTTGAGCGCAAAGGCCTGCGTCTTGTCGGCATGAAGCTGGTCAGGCCCACTGCCGAGACGGCGACCCAGCATTACATCGAACACGCCCAACGGCCGTTCTTCCCTAGCCTCCTCCAGTTCATCACCAGTTCGCCCCTGGTGGCCCTGGTCTTGGAAGGCGACAGCGCGGTCAGCGTCGCACGTACACTGATCGGCCCCACTGACGGTCGCCTGGCGCCTCCCGGCACGTTGCGCGGTGATTTCGGTCTGTCGAAATCCAACAACCTCGTCCATGGCAGCGACAGTGTCGCCAGCGCCGAACGTGAACTCGCCATCTGGTTCCCTGAGGGCTTGATCACCTACCAGCGATGCGATACAGCCTGGACCGAGACCTGACACTTGCGGCCCCCCAGGGGGCCGCCCACTGGCCCGTGGTGTAACGGTAGCACAAGAGATTTTGGCTCTCTTTGACCAGGTTCGAATCCTGGCGGGCCAACCAAAACGCACGCAGCCCATGGCCATTGCCATGGGCTGCGTGCGTTTTGGACGTCGCGTATCCAGGCCGCTACATGCAGGCCGCTAGCTGGTCAGTGGTTGCGGTCGGGTATGGCAGCCAGAAAGCCGCGGCAGCTGCGCTCAACCTGGTAGAAAACCTGCTCGTACAGGGCGTCGCCGTCGCTGCTGTAGGGATCTGGTACGTCGATCACGCCCTGCGGGTCGAAATCCCCCAGGAGGCAGAGCTGGGCCAAGCCCGGCGGAAAGCGGCGCAGGTCGCGGAGGTTTTGCCGGTCCATGGCCAGCAGCCATGAGAATGCCTGGAAGTCGGCGGCGGTGACTTGCCGTGCGGCATGGTCAATCG
>JBBQTJ010000188.1:0-6829 GCA_038213315.1 Planctomycetota bacterium | reverse complement strand
AGCATTCGAGCATTCGAGCATTCAAGCACTCCCCCTACGGCCAACACAGCACCCGTCCCATAGGACCAAAGCGCCAGCCGGCGAGTTGGCCGAAGCGACGTAGCAGTTTGCGATCGCGGGTGATCTGACTGGGGATCAGCCAGCCGTCCTCGCACCAGGTGCCGTCCGGGGCCACGCTGCGCGCCCGCAGACGTGGCAGGCGGGCTGCCTCCAGCGCCGCAGCCAGGCGGCGGTCGGCAAGGACATTGTAGCCGCGGCAGCAGGCTCTGGCCCGGGGATTCATGCCGGTGATCAGCAGCATCGGCCGCTCGGTCCGTCGTAAGATCCGCCACTGGGGTCCAACCTGCACCAAGGTCACAGCCCGCTGCCACACCTGGACCAGGAAGACCTCGCGACCGACACCACCAGCGTCATTGGCACCCGCACCCGCTCCTCGCGGCAAGGCAATCACGTCGGTCATACCATGATGATTCCGGCCCGCAGATACAGACAAGCCGGTCCGGGGAGAAAGCCTCCACGCATCTACCGGATGCATAGGTCTGACGATGTCCCGTGTGATGATCAGACAGCCAGGTCAGATCCGCGCGACCAGGCCTTCGACGCGCAAGGCGATGGTGCGGGCGGTCTCGACCTGCAATTCCAGATCGGCACCCAGGCTCAGGTCCGGCAATTCGGTGCAGTGGCGATCCAGGTCGGTGCGCAGCCGATCACGGGCCGCACCGGGCGGCAAGCGATCGATCAGGGGGCGCACCGCCACCAGGCGATCACGGGCATCCAAGACCCGGCGCCGGGCATCAGCCACATGTTTGGTCAGGGCCGCCAGGGCTTGCAGCAAATGCCCTTCGGCAAAGCCGCTGCCGCTGCCCGCGACCGCCAGGGCCAGGCGGTGCTCTTCGCGCAGGCCCATCAATTCGCGCCACTCAGCCAAGCGACCCAGGCAGGTGCACCAGCGCAGGGCATCCGGGGGCAGGGCATCGCAACGCTCTTCGACGGTCAGCATGCGGTCAAGCAAACGGGCCACGCCTTGGGGATCCTTCTGCGCAGCGTCCAGCCGGCGCAGCACCGCGCCCAGGTACAGCGGCAGGCGCTGCTGGTGGTTCCAGCCCAGACGTGCGCCCCAGCCAGGGGCCAGCAGCCGTTCCAGATCTTCGACCGCGACCCGCATGGCGCCCGCCGCGGCCAGGCTGCGCGCGCCCTGACGGGTCCGGGCCCGGACCTGCTCGGCCAAGTCGGCAATGTCGGCCACCAATTGATCGAGCACCGGAGCCGCGGCCAGCAACTGCGCGCGCACGCGCACACACAACTCGTCCCACCCGGCGAGCTCGGTCACCGCACTGCGTCGCCCGGCCAAGGCCGCCCCCAAGGCCAGTTGCCGGCGCAAACCTCCGACCGTGCCACCCAAGGCTTTTTCCCACTGGGCCGACCGCGCCAGACTGAGCGGCGCGGCGGCAATGGCCTCCAGCTCACGGGCCAGGGTCGCCTCCAGCAAGGCATCAAGGCCATCCTGATGCCAAGCGGACGCGGCCAGAGGGTGGGCGTACACCGTGCGGCGCGCGGCCACCGAGCCGTCAGCGGCGCGGCTGCGCGCCAGGCCGACGTGGCCGATGATGCCGCCATGGTCGGCACGCACCGGGCAGTCACCTGGCCAGACCGCCGCCGGCGGCGTATCCCACTGCAGGCGCAGCAGGGCTAAGCGATCGCTGCCCGCCAAGCCCTGACGGAAGACCAGGCTGCGATCGCGGCCTTCATAGACCACGGTGCCATCATCGGCCCGCACCACGAAACGCAGGCGCAGGTACACCGGCAGCGCCTCGGGGGCGAAGGTCGGCCGTTCCAGGCGATAGCGCGCCACCACCACCCGGGTCAGCACCTCGTCCAAGGGCCCCGTGCCGGCCTCGGCCAACACCGCAGCAGTCACCGCCTTCACCGTTTCCGCAAACGGGATCAAGCGACGGCGCGCATCCTTGGGCAATTGCTGGAGGTATTCCCCCACCGACTCGCCGATCCATCCCGGCACCAGCCAGTCCACCAGATGAGGCGGCAGGCTCGCCAAGACCGTGTCGGAGATGGTAAAGGTCGCGCCATCATGCTCATCACCGGGGATGAAGCGGTAGGTCAGGGGCGCCATGCCCCCGGGCCAGCGCGCCTCTTCCGGGAAACCCGTCGCCGCCCGTTCGGCCGCCGCCGGAGGCAGCAGATGCGCCGGGGTCAGGCGCAGGCGCGCATAGCCATGCACCGATAAAAAGCGCCGGAAAGCGTCCGACGAGGCGATCACCGGCCGCGGCTCACGCTCAAGACCCAGGGCTTTGCGGTAGAAGGCCTCCAGGTGGCTCTCATCGATCCACAGATGGGCATCGCGCAGCCGATGACGCAGGCGCTTGCAGGATTCCAGCGCCACGCGGTTGCTTTCAATCAGCTCTTCGTCCGGCGTGGGCGGCCGGGGGGCGCGGCCTGGGCGGGCTCCGGAATCATCTTCGTCGTCCACCACCTGGCAGAGACGTTGGCTGACGAACAGGTCGGTGGCATGGGCGGGATCGACGCGCTCATAAGGCACCAGGCGTCCATCGCGGATCGGCAGGCCCTTCCAGGTGATGGTCTCGATGCAGGCGACCTGCTGACGGGCCGGCACCCAGCGCGGTTCCCGATGGCGGCGCTTGACCCGCTCGCCCGCCAGGCGCACCACCCATTCGGGATCGATGGGGGCACACAGGCGGGCGTAAAGGCGAGAGGTCTCAGCGACTTCGCAGGCCACCAGCCAGGGCGGCGGGGCCGGCGCGCGCTTGCCGTCCTCAGCCTTGCCGGCCCGCAGGTTCGAGCCGGGATGCACCCACAACTGCCGGTCGCCGGCCCCGCGATAGCAGCGGTTCTCCTTGTCGTACATCAGCACATTGCCCAGCATCCCTGCCAGCACCGCGCGATGAACCCGATCCAGGGGCCACTCGCCAGCGGCGTAGCCATGGCCCGGCAGGCGCGCGCCCACGCCGCGCATCTGCCGCAACGACGACCACAACTGATGGCGCACATCGCCCCATTCACGCATGCGTCGCCAGCCCAGAAAGGAGCCGTCGCAGAAGCGCGAGCGCTTGCTGTTGGAGTCTTCGGTTTGCCAAGCGTCCCACAATTTCAGGAGGCTGGCTAGATCGCCGGCCTCGTGGCGGAAGCGCTGATGCGACGCGTCGGCCTGGGCCTCGTGGCCGGGTGGGCGCACGCGGGGATCCTGTACCGATAGAAAGGCGGCGATGGTGCAGGCTTCATGCGCGACCCCCTCTTCGATGCCGGCCAGCAGGATGCGACCGACCTGCGGATCCGCGGGCAGGGCGGCAAGCTGCCGGCCCATGGCCGACAAGCCGGCATCAAGGGTGCGTGCCCCCGGCTCGGGCGCGCGCACCGGATGCTCTTCTGCCTCGGACGGGCGCCGCGTGGCGACTGCGGCCCGCTCGGCAAACGCGCCAAGTTCTTCCAGCAACTTCCGCGCCTGAAACCAGGCCCCGGGCGCCGGAGCATCGAGCCACGAGAATTGCTCGGGATCACCAAGCCCCATGTGCAAGCAGGTCAACACCACGCCGGCCAGATTACTGCGCAGGATCTCTGGACTGGTGAAAACCTCCCGGGCCTTGAAGTCTTCTTCGCTGTACAGCCGCACGCACACGCCCGGCGCCACGCGGCCGGCGCGCCCGGCGCGCTGCACGCAACTGGCCTGGGCGACGGCTTCGATGGGCAGCCGCTCGGTGCGGGTGCCGGCCTGATAGCGCTTCAAACGCGCCAGCCCGGTATCCACCACATGGGTGATACCGGGAATGGTCAGGCTGGTCTCGGCGATATTGGTGGTCAACACCACCTTGCGGCCCCGGGCGGGCTGAAAAACGCGCTGCTGTTCGCCCGGAGGCAGGCGACTGAACAGGGGCAGCACCGTGCACCCAGGCAGATCCTTCAAGCGCCGGGTCGCTTCAAGAATGTCGCGTTCGGTGGGCAGAAAGACCAGCACATCGCCATCTGGTCCATTGCCCGGCTTCACTCCGGCCAATTCCCGCACCGTATCGACCGCCAGGCCCAGATAGCCCACGTCCTCGTCGGCGGGGGCGCGATGGATGATCTCCACCGGGTAGGTCCGCCCGGTGACGGTCAGCACCGGGACGCGTTCGCCGCCCTCGTCACCCGCCGAGAAATAATCGGCGAAGCGTTGGGCCTCGATCGACGCCGACGATACCACCAAGCAGAGGTCCGGCCGCAGACCGGTGCGCAAGCGCTTCAGGATGCCCAGCAGCAGATCGATATTGAGGCTACGCTCGTGGGCCTCATCGACCATGATCGCGTCGTAACGCGACAGCAGCGGATCATTGGCCGCCTCGGCCAGCAGCAGGCCGTCGGTCATCACCCGCACCACGGTGTCAGCGCCCGCCTGATCGTCGAAGCGGACGCTGTGGCCCACCACGCCCTCGCCAGCTTGGCACTCCTCGCGCAGGCGGCGGGCCATCGCTTGGGCCGCAACGCGGCGGGGCTGGGTCAGGGCGATCATGCCGCGCCGGCCATAGCCCGCCTCCAGCAGCATCTTCGGCAGCTGGGTGGTCTTGCCTGAACCGGTCTCGCCAGTCAGGACCAAGGCCGGCAGCCGGGCCAGGCTGGCCAAAATCTCGTCGCGACGAGCGGATACCGGCAGCTCTGGGTACTGGATCACCAGGGGCAGGGCCCCACGCCGTTCGACCTCGCTATGACTGGCCTGCAAGCGATCCGCCAAGTCCGTCAGCGCCCGATCCGCTGGGGCCCCACGCTGTAGCCGGCGCGCGGCCTGCTCTAAGCGGGGCCCGGCCCATAGGCGGTCAGCAACCAGGCATCCTGGCAGCAGGGTCCGCAGGTTGGCAATGGTGTCAGACGCGGACATGCGACCGCAGCGTATGTCGGATGCGGATATCGGAAGGGTGGAGGACGGGGCCATACTGCTGCGCGGCGACCCGCGCTGGCGCCACGTCTTCGTACGAAGCCCCTATGCGCCTCGGCCACATCCTCTATGGTTTGCGCCCCATGAATCTGTTTGAGATCCTCAGCGTCCGTGGCCTGGTAGCCCAGTCCACCGACAGCGAGATGCGCGCCCGACTGGCCACCCCGGTGACCGCCTATATCGGCTTTGATCCCACGGCGGACAGTCTGCACGTCGGCTCGCTGGTGCCGATCATGGGTCTGCACTGGTTGCAGGAATGCGGCCACAAGCCGCTGGTGCTGGTCGGCGGCGCGACCGGTCTGGTCGGCGACCCCTCGGGCAAGTCGGCGATGCGGCAGATGCTGACCCGCGAGCAGATCGACGCCAATGCCCAGGCCATCGCCGCGCAGATCGGCCGCGTGGTGCGCTTCGGCAAGGGCCCCACCGACGCCGAACTGGTCAACAATGCCGACTGGCTGATCGGCAAGGGCTGGATCGACCTGCTGCGCGAAGTCGGCCCCCATTTCAGCGTCAATCGCATGCTGAGCATGGACTCGGTGAAGGGCCGCATGGAGGCCGGCGGCATCAGCTTCCTCGAATTCAACTACATGGTCATGCAGGCCTACGACTTCCTGCAGCTCTTCCGCGACCGCGGCTGCACCGTGCAGATGGGCGGCCAGGACCAGTGGGGCAACATCGTCATGGGACTCGAACTGGGCCGCCGCTCTGTCGACGCGGACTTGGCCGGCCTGACCTTCCCCTTGGTGACCAAAGCCGACGGCGCCAAGTTCGGCAAAAGCGAGGCCGGCAACATCTGGCTCTCCGCCGAACGCACCCCGGTCTTCGATTTCTACCAGTTCTGGCGCAACAGCGCCGACGCCGATGTGCGCCGCTTCCTCGGCTTCTTCACCACCATCCCCATGGCCGACGTCGATGCGATGACCCATGACGGCGGATCGACCCTGAACCAGGCGAAGGAAGTCTTGGCCCATGCCGTCACCACCCTGGTGCACGGCGCCGCCGCCGCCGACCAAGCGCGCCACGATGCCCGCGCCGCCTTCGGGGCAGCCCACGACGTGCACGGCGACAGCATCCCGCACGCCCCTCTCGCCACTACCGAACTAGCCGCCGGCATCCCGCTCAAAGCCCTGCTGGTCAAAGCCGGCCTCTGCGCCTCCAACGGCGAAGCCCAACGCCTCATCGCCGGCGGCGGCGTGCGCCTCCACGATGCCGCCATCGCTGACGTCCAGCGCAGCGTCACCCCTGCCGACGTCCTCGACGGCTGCGTGGTGGTGCGGGCGGGGAAGAAGCGGGTGTTCAGGTTCGATGTGGGGTGAGCAGCAGCTTGCTCGCCATTAGGTCTGAGCTCTGACGTTCATGGCAGATGGAACGCTGCCCGCCTTCCAGCATCTTCTTAGAACCCGCAACGCCGGAATTCCCCTCCTGGTAAATGAGGAGTTTACCGTCCTGGTATCCCAGCGGCATCTCGAGCGGCGCCCAATGGGCACCCCGCCGCTTGCCATGATCTCGGAGGCAAGCAGCGGCACTATTCTTTGCCTCGCATGACCGAGTTGTCGTCCATTTCCTGACCTTGCAGGCGGGAGGCGGATGCGAAGACGGCGGTGCGAGCAGCCGCGCCGACCTGCGTTGACCAATGTGTGCGCGTGGGGACTTACGGTGCGCGCCACCACACCATCGCGCGCGGCCCTGGTCGGTGGATAGCACTTGCGCCGCGCCGCATAGCGTGCCGCCATGCGCATGCTCGTGCTCCTATGTGCCGTCCTTGCGCTCGCCGCCGAAGACACCGCCGCCGACCGCATTGGCGCCAGGGCCCGCGGTTTCGAGCAGCGCCTCGACCAAGCCTTCGCGCCGGTGGCCGGGCGGCTGGACGGCTGGTTGCGCCAGCGCCGCGCC
>JBBQTJ010000187.1:0-6834 GCA_038213315.1 Planctomycetota bacterium | reverse complement strand
CCGCACCATTCGACAACTGCTGCCATAGAGCTTGTCTGCCTGTTGAGTCTGAGGTGGCGCCGTGACGCAGGTGACTCAAAGGACAATTGCCCGATTGAGGGCGGCGGCCACGGCGAGTTGCTCGTCGTGGTCCAGCTCTTGTCCCCCCTTCCAGAGGATGTCCTGACCGGCGCGCAGGGTCAGGCGCCAGTGTATCTTGTCATTGGTGCGCGTACCGGTGTCGTCGCAGATGGCGATGAGGCCAGCGGTGGCGTGGTCGACCGTGCCGCTGCCCAGGCGGTCTTGCCAGGTGATGCGCAAGCGCCGGGCGGCAACGGTGTACTCGGTGTGGCGTGTGCCCAGTCGTAGGCCGAACACCGCCGCCCACACGCCGATGACGATGAAGACGCTGCCCAAGCAGAGAAGGCAACCCCGGACCAGCAGCGGCATGTCTTGGGCAACTACAAGTAGGGGCACCACCAGAAAGCCCAACACGAACAGCACAACCATGACGCCCATGGCAAAGGCGCCATGGGCCGCGCCCAGGCCGCGGACTGGGCAAACTATGCGTACCCCATCGATGGTGCCGCGGATGACGACTGGACTGGCTGTGGGCAGGACGGCTTCAGTTATCGTTACTGGTGGTGCCGGGCTCAGGCCCATCGGCCGGGGCTCCGCCGGCGGCAGGCCGCGCACTGCGACTTCCAGGCGGCGTACGATCCAGGCGGCAGCCACTGGGTCGGCTTTGATGCTGCCTATCAAGGTCACGCCGCCCTGGTCAGTGACCACCACCGGCACCACGCCTAACACCGCTCTGCCAGGCACCTGATAGCGACCAGACCCGTCCTTGGGGGGCACGGCGATGCTGCGAACCTCAGCGATCGGCATCCACCGTTCCTCGCGACCCTTCCGCAGGGTGATCCGGCCTTTGGCCACCTGAAAGGTGACCGCGCCACAGGCAATGGTCAGAGCACCCTCGGCTTCTGTTATGGCCAGATTTCCCGGCGCCGGCCCTTCGTCGCTGCGCTCCAGCAGAGGCAGAGCCGTGATTGCGCTCCGGCGCTGCTGGACCTCGTCCGCCAACATCCGCGCCAAGCCAACGAACTCCGCGCGCGAATATCCCGACACGGACAGATCCTTTCGCCCGGTCCGGCGCAGGCGCAGACTCAGGCTGTTCTCATTGCCGTCGCGTTGATGCAGATGCAACGAGCGCACCTCGCCCAGCGGAACGCTCCACGACCAGTGAAATACGCCGGCGTATTCGCGAATCCGCACCTGCGCGTGGTCGATTACCACCTCCGTAATCAGCCAACGCCCGATGATCGCCATGCCGGCATAAATCATGCCCAATCCGACCGCCAAGCCTGGGGTGCCCAGCAGCGAGAAGCCCAGCCGGAACCAATCGAGTGCGTGTGGGGCCTCTTCGATACCGCGGCGTTGCTCACACCAACCGCCGGCACCACCCATCCAGAAGACCATGAACAAGGTCACGAACAGCCCGCCCAATATCAGACCAACCCCAATACCCCGGTGAATCGCCCGCGGTGGCAAGACCAGCCGCACGCCACCCGGGATAATCTCATGACGTGGCACCTGGTCGGTCATGCAGCGATCCTGCCTACGTCATTGTCCACAGGCAAGACCGTGCGCCCTCCACACTCCGCACTCACTGTTGCGTATACGTATGCACCGACACCGCCACGCTGGGCAGATGCTGAACGGCGAACCAGCACAGCAGCACCACGGTGAAGGCGATGGCCAGCAGCCACATCGCGGTGCGCGGGCGACAGCGTTCGGGATGGGCATGATGCAGCACGGCCACATAGGTGAGCCAGGTCAGCAGGGCCCAGGTCTCTTTCGGATCCCAGGCCCAATAATGGCCCCAGGCCTGCTTGGCCCAGATCGCCCCCAGGATCATGCCCACGGTCAGCATGGGCAGGCCGAGCCAGGCCAGCAGCAGCGGCGCAGAGGGATCCTGCCGACCCCGCGCGAGACTGAGCCCGGCCGTGATGGCGCTTAGGCCCAGCAAGGCATAGGCGGTCAGATAGGCCGCGACGTGCGGCACGAACCACGGGCTGTGCAACGCGGGCATCAAGGTGCGGTCGAGGGTGTCGGGCGCAGCCGCATCCAGGCCAAGAAACAGCCCGGCCATGACCAGCATAGGCAGGCGCACCACGCCCAGGGCGAAGCGCCATTCGACCAACAGGCCAACGGTCGCGATCAAGGCTCCGTACCACAGCCGGGTCTCACCCAGGGTGCGCAGGGGCGGCCGGTCCAGAGCCAGCCACAGCGCCGCGATCAAGGCCCACAGGCCGGCGGCGCCCAGGATGATCAAGGCCAAGGGCTGCCAACGCTGCGACCGCAGGGACCACAGTCCTGCCACCGTCCACAGGGCGAGGATGACGACCAGCCAGATCTGCACGACGCCTGCGGTCATGGCGTTGCCTTCCAGTTTCCCACTAGGGCCCGTGCTTGCACCAGGTGCGCCAGCGCGCCCAGCAGGACCAAGGCCAGGCCCATCCACACCGCCGGCAGGGCGCGGTCCTCGACCGCTTCGAGGGTCACGGTGTCGCTGGCCGCGCCCAGGCGGGTGTCGTAATCAAGCAGATAGAACCACCAGCCCGCCGCCTTTAGGGGCCGGTTGACCAGGACCTCGACCGGTTGGTGCAGGCCGTCCGCATCGACCACGCGCAACGTGGCAGCAAAACGGCGTGGACGTGGCGCTTCCATGCCGGCGATCCGGCCATCGGGCAGGGACAGGGTCAGCGCCGCGCCCACCAGGGACGGCGCGTGGATCCAACCGCTGACACCATCCCGTCCCGGCAGATCCAGGCGCACCTTTGCCGCAGGATTGGCCTCGGCACTGCCATAGGGCCAGGGCACGCCCTCGACCACCGCTGCAGCCGGCAGCCACTCCTGCACCGTCGCGGTCACGCCACCGGCGGTGACCGTCGCTCCGTCGCCAAGGAAGTGCTCGCTCATCACCGCCGTGCCGCCGTCGCCGGCCACCAGCAGGCGGGGCGGGAAACGGTCCAACCGGAATTTGGTCAGCATCAGCCCCACGGGCAGGCGATGAACCGCACCCTCGGAGGAACGCGCCGCCTGCCCCGGTGAGTCGCCAATGCGCAGGGTGATGCGGCCTTGGCGCAAGGTTCCGGTACCAGCAGCCGCGGCGATCAGCAGCCAGATCAAGCCGCCATGCAGCAGCAGGAAGCGCGGCCAGCCCGCTTCGCGCTCGACCACGCGGCGTACCGTGACCAGTACCAGCACCACCAGAACCGCCGCCAGGCTGAGGACAAACGGCAGCGAGGTCAGGCAGTTGGCCAAACCAAGCTTGGCCAGCCAGCCCGGTGCGGTCACCCCCTGGGGCCAGATGGCGATGGGCGCCGCCACCACGGCCAGGCACAGCAACGCCACGATGGCCGCCGGAGCCCGGGACAATTGATCGAGGATCCCACTCCGCCGCCGAGCGCAGGCCCAGCCATGGATCAGGGCGGCGAGCAGCAGCGGCGCAACGACCACCACCACATTCCACGGTGCGCCGGGCAGGCGCAGGTGCAGCCCCGGGCGCAGGACCTGGACCAGCCAGCCGATCGCCACGACCCCGCCGATGGCCACAGCAGCCTGCGGCAACTGCCAGGGGAACGACCAGAACTCACGCCGGTCGACGGTCGCTGCTCGACGGTCGACGGTCATCGTTTTCAGTGCGCTGCGGTTGCGGTGGCGGCAGCAGTGGCCGGAGCCGCCGGGGCCGGGGCCGCGGGCGGCATCCACACCACCAGGGCGTCTGGCAGCAGCTTGGGCGCGTGGCCAGCCTTCCAGTCCTTGTTCAGGGCCTGGGCTTTCTCCTTGGTGCTGACATCGGGGTACAGCACCTCGCTCGCAAAGCTCTTCGCGGCCAGCAAGCGCGCCGCGGCCAAGCGGGTCTGCTGCGCGCCATCCAGGGCGCCGGCGAGGATGCGCTGGCACTCTTGCGGCGCGTGGAAGCCGAGGCCATTATTGGCAGCGACGTAATCCCACTTCATCTGCGCCTTGCGCAGCAAGTCGCGCACCGCTTTCAGGTCCTCGTCGCCGTAGCCGATCTGCATGCAGGCAGCGATATCGAAGTGGGCCTTGCTCAGGGCGGCCTCGGCGAGGTGACGGCCTTCGATGATCTTGTCCTGGATGCTTTCGACCCGGCTGCGCACCTCCTCCTCGCCCCAGCGGTGGCAGACCGCGCACGAATTGGCGATGTTCAACAGCGGCGACTGGATGTGGTGATCGGTGACCTTGCGACCGCCTTCGGTCTTGTAGGGCATATGGCAGTCGGCACACGAGACGTTGCGATAGGCGTGGATACCCTGGCTGTAGACCTCGTAGTCGGGGTGCTGCATCTTGATCATTTTGGTGCCCGAGATCAGGTGCTTCCAGTCGGTGAAGCCGTTATCTGCGTAGTATTTCTCCATGCCCTCGACGGTCAGGCCCTGGTCCCAAGGGAAGGTCAGATAGGCTTTCTGGCCCTTCGACTCGTCCTTCTTGAAGTAGTACTCCACATGGCACTGGGCGCAGACCAGCGTGCGCATCTCCTGGTGGCTGGCATCGGCGATGTCCTTGCCCTGGCGCGCCATGGCCTCGGTCAGGGCCGGGCGCGAGATACGCAGGGCCATGGTCTTGGGATCGTGGCAGTCCAGGCACCCGATGGGATGCTGGATCTGATCGGTCAGTTCCTTGGCCGGGGTGTCATAGAATGTGGCCGGGCCCATCTCGGCCATCAGGCGGGGCACATCGGGCGACTTGCAGGTCCAGCAGGTGCCAGGCTTGGTGGAAATGTCCCGGCCACTAGCTTTGACGTCGTCGATGGCGTACCCGTGGCCGCGCGCCTGATTGTAATCGACGGCGAAGGCGTAGCCCGCGAACAGCACGACATTGGCCGGCGTTTCGGCCAGCAGGTCGCGTTTGGCGGCGCCGGCGTGCTTGGTCTGGGTGTTGGTGATCTGCGTCTCTTGAAAGCCCGACCACTGCCGCGGCCAGTTCACGCCCCACTTGGCATTGTCGGTCTCGTAAGCGGCCAGGGCCATCATTGGCGCGGGGGCAATGCCTTCGACGCGACGCTCTTGGATGGAGGCGACCATCAGGCCCAAGCCCAGGACGGTGCCCATGGTGACCAGGAACAGGACCCACCCGCGCCACGCGGGCGGAACGGGAGCGGCGGGGGAGGTGACGGGATCACTCATGGCTAGTCGGCTCAGTGGCTGGGCGCGGGGCCCGGCCGTGGATGGTCATCTGGCGGGGATCGGCAAGCGCGCCAGGCAGGCGCGGCATGTTCACTTCAGGAGTTGATGAGAGACTGCGGCCGATGCCGTGGGGCACCTCGCGGTGGCAGTCCCAGCAGCGCGGGTCGCCGGGCTGCCACGCCCGCGCATGCACATCGCCGACCACGCCGGCGTGGCAGCGGCGGCAATTGGCCTCGACCACCGGCACGGCCACCGGATTCAGGCTCATCACCTGCGGCTCGCTGCGCATCGTGAACACATAGGAATGGCGCATGCCATCCTGGGCCTTGAAGACGTATTTGTTGAACGTCGTGTCGTGCGGCACGTGGCAGTCGGTGCACACCGTCACCCGGCCGTGGCTGCTGTGCTGCCAGGATTCATAGGCCGCGCCCATGACGTGGCAGTTCATGCAGGTCTCGGGCGCGTCCGACAAGTAGCTGGGCGCCCGCGACAGATGCAGGCCCAGGATCCCCAGACCCGCGGACAAGCCCAAGGCCCCCCAACATAGGCCACGCCAACGCGCCGGGATGAATCCCAGGGTCAGCAGCGCATGGATCATGGAAAAAAAGGGCATGAAAGTGCTGCGCCAGTATGCAGCGCGCAGGCACCATCATGCCTGATCCCGATTTGTCTACCTTGATATAGATCAAGTCACCGTTGGCCGGCAGGGATGGCTCAGACCCTGGTCAGCCACTGCGCATAGCGCTCATCCCGGCCATATACCGCTGCTTCATACGCAGCCTGCAAGCGGGCGGTGACTGGGCCACGCACGCCCTCGCCAACCGCGCGCTGGTCGATGGTGCGCACCCAGCTCACCTGGCAGCCAGTGCCGACCAGGAAGACCTCGTCCGCCATGTACAACTCGGTGCGGGCGACCGGGCGCTCGACGGCCGGGATGCCCAGATCGGCGGCCAATTGCAGGATCGCCGCCCGGGTGATGCCTTCCAGGATGTCAGCGGTCTTGTCCGGGGTGATCAGCTGGCCCTGGCGAAGAATGAAAATGTTTTCCGCCGAGCCCTCGCAGACCTGACCACGGTCGTTGAGGAAGATCGCCTCGTCATAGCCGTTGAGCACCGCCTCGGTCTTGGCCAGGGCGCTATTGAGGTAGCCACCGGTGGCCTTGGTACGGGTCGGGATGCTGTTGTCGGGCAGACGTCGCCAGGATGACAAGCAGACGCTCAGACCCTTTACCGTGTCCAGGTAATCGCCCAGCGGAATCAGATAGGCCAGAAAGCCATCCGGGACGCCCTTCAAAACCGGACCCAGGCCCGTGCCCTTCTTGTACATCATCGGCCGCAGGTAGGTGTTGCGGCCCGGAGCATTGCGCTGGACCAGTTCGATCAGGGTCTCGATCATGCTGTCGACGGACGGCGGGGCCATCATCAACAGGCGGGCATTGCGATACAGCCGCTCGCAATGTTCGCGCAGGAACAGCAGGTTCGCATGCTCGCCGCTCCAATAGGCGCGGATGCCCTCGAAGCAGCCCGTGCCATACTGGAAGGCATGAGTATTGATCGGCACCTGGCACTGGCTCAGGGGTTTCCAATCGCCCTCATGGAAGGCCAGATAGTCGGTCGTGCTCACGGAAGTCCTCAAGTCGTGC
>JBBQTJ010000186.1:0-6837 GCA_038213315.1 Planctomycetota bacterium | reverse complement strand
CGGCTGGGGCAGCACCATGGTGCTGATGCTGCCCCTGCTCCTGCTGGTGGTGTGGATGATCTTCTCGAAGCGGAAAGAGGACAAGGCCCGCAAGGCCCTGGTCGAAAGCCTGAAGCGCGGTGACAAGGTGGTGACCATCGGTGGCGCCCACGGCACGGTGGAAAGCGTCGGCGAGCAGACCATCGACGTGCGCCTGGGTCAGGCCGACACCAGCGCGGTGGTGACCTTTACCAAGAGCGCCGTCGCCGCCAATGTGTCCCAGGCCGAGAAAAAGGCCTGAACCATGCTTCGTCGCGCCATCATCCTGGGTGTGGTATTCGCCACCACCCTCCTGCTCCTCTTTCTGCAGAACAAGGTCCTGGTCGGCTCGCAAGAGCTGCAGGCCGCCCTGGTCCCGGTCACGGACCAGCCGCTGGCCTATGAACTGGTCTTCAAGGACCTTGCCGGCAACCGCGTCGATATCAGTGCCCTTGAGCAAGCCGAGGTGCGCAAGCGCCTGGCCGGAAATGAAGAGCGACGTCCGATCCGCGCCAAGGTCGCCCACGAAGCGGTGGGGAGCCGTGGGATGGTGCTGGCGGCGGAGGATCAGCAGGCTGCGAACGAACTGCGCGACCGGCTGCAGGGGCGCCCCTTCAAGCGCGCCAACCCGACCCGCGACTTGTTTCACCTGACCAAGGGCATCGACATCCAAGGCGGCGTGGAATTTGTCTGCCGCCTGCTGGATGATGACGGCAACCAGAAGCCTGCGGACGACGAGACCGTGGCCATCCTGCGCAGCCGTCTGGACGAGCGCGGCCTGACCGAACCTCAGGTCACGCGCCTGTCCAACAACGACGTGCAGGTGGTGATCCCCGGCGGCACCAACGCCGATGCGGCACGTACCCGCAAGGTGCTTGAAACCACCGGCAAGCTGGAATTCCGCGAAGTGCTGCCGGTGGGCCTCCCCGGCCAGGACGGCCGCGACGAAGGGGCGATCACCTTGACCGATCCTCTGGCCAAGGATTCGCCGGTCCGACAGAAGCCCAACGGCGGTTGGGACTGGGCACGCGAGAACCTGCCGACGTTCAATAATGGCCGTGGCCTGCCGGTGAACCGTGGCGACATCGTGGTTCCCGAGAAGGCCGAGCCGGGCGCCCTGCCGCACCGCTTCCTGCGCCTGGGCCCCGCGATCCTGATGGGCAAGGACGTGGCCGACAGCAACCGCACCATCCATGAAGGCCGCTTGGCCGTGTCGATCCAATTCACTGCCCTGGGCGCGGGCAAGAACGAAGATTTCACCCGGGCGATCAAGGACCGGGGCGACCGCAAGGCCGGCACCGGCCGCATGGCCATCGTCTTCGACGGCGTGGTGCAAAGCGATCCCACCGTGATCGAGCCCAGCCGCGACAGCTGCGTGATCTCTGGCCGCTTCACCGATGAGGAGATCGACAGCCTCAAGACCGTGCTCAAGGGCGGCTCGCTGTCAGTCAAGCCGGTGGTGCTGTCGCAGCGCACCGTGGGTGCCAGCCTGGGCGCCCAGGCGGTGTCCCGCTCGATGGTGACCATGGGCCTGACCTTCGTCGCCATTGGCATCTTCATGGTGCTGTACTACCGCCGCCTAGGCGCGGTGGCCTCGACCTGCCTGATGATCGCCGGCCTGCTGACCTGGGGCATCCTCTCGACCTTCGGCGCCACCCTCACCCTGCCCGGCCTGGCCGGCCTGGTGCTGTCGATCGGCATGGCGGTGGACACCAACATCCTGATCTTCGAACGCATCCGCGAAGAGCTGCGCGACGACAAGGGCCCGAAAGCGGCCATCGCCGCGGGCTATGACCGCGCCTTCGCCACCATCCTGGACGCCCACGTCACCACCCTGCTGGCCGCCGGCATCCTGTATGCGGTGGGCGATGGTGCGGTGAAGGGCTTCGGCCTGACCCTGATCATCGGCCTGCTGGTCAACATGTTCACCGGCGTATTCGTCGGCCGCATGTTCACCGACTGGTGGTGCACCAGCGAGCGCAGCCTACGCATGAGCGAGTGGTTCAAGCCCTCGGTCTGGCTGCTGCCCTACGTCGCCTGGCGCAAGATCGGTTACGGCCTGTCGATCGTCACCGGGGTGCTCTCGCTGGCGTGGTTCGCCTTTGGCCACGTGGTGACGAAGGAAACCTTCGACCGCAACTTCGACATCGATTTCACCGGAGGCAACATGGCGCAGGTGGTCTTCCGCGACGCCTTCACCATGGATGAGGTACGGTCCAAGGTGGCCGCCGCGCACAGCGCCAGCAGCGCCGCCATCGACCTGCTGACGCCAGGCGAGCTGCAGTTGCAGCCCTATTACGCCAACTTGGGCCAGACCGGCGCCAGCCGTGAGTGGGTCTTCCGTGCTCGTGACGACGCCGGCACCGGGTTGGAACACCAGCGCAATCGCCTTGATCGCGAACGCGCCGACCTGGAACATTCCTTGGTCAAGATGCGCGAGGCCGCCCCCGAAGGCGCCGGCAACACCCCCGAGATCAAGGCCCAGGCCGAGCTGGTGGTGGCCAAGGCCAGGGAGGTCGAAGCCAAGACCCGACTCGTTTCGGAGCGGGCCGAGGAGTTCAAGCGCCAGATCGCAGCGGTCTTCGCCGGTCATATCGATCCCGAAGGTAGCGAGGTGGTCGCCGCCGTCTGGAACGGACCAAGCCTGACCGTGACCCTGGCCACGCTGGAGCCCGTGCCCAGCCACGCCCTGGCCGAGATCGGCGAGCGCGTCTCGCGTCATCCCAGCCTGACCGGCGTGATCTCGGCGGTGGCCGAGGCACGCAGCGAGGGCCCCGGATTGACAGTGACGGCGACCTTCCGCGATTCCCCCGCCCCGCGCGTGGGCGAGGCCACCGACGAAGCCGTGGCCCAGCGTCTGGCCACCCTGCTTGGCACCACGCTGGTCAACCAAGTGGAGCAGCCGGTGACCGGTGCGGTGCTCAATGGCCAAGTCGACTTGGCCCTGCGCGTCTGTACCGCCACCGCCAATGCCGCTGCCACCAGCAAGGTCACCGTGGCCAAGAGCTACCCCGCGACACAGCACTTCTCGGGCCAGGTCGCCGGTCGCATGAAGACCGGGGCGCTGATCGCCGTGCTGCTGTCGCTGGTGGGCATCCTGGCCTATGTGGCGATGCGCTTCGAGTTCCGTTTCGGCATCGGCGCCGTGGTCGCCCTGTTCCACGACGTGCTGCTGACCGTCGGCCTGATCTCGGTACTGGGCATCCGCATCGATCTGACGGTGATCGCCGCCCTGCTGACCATTATCGGCTTCTCGATCAACGACACCATCGTGGTCTTCGATCGTATCCGCGAAAATCTGCTGAAATTGGCCAAGCCCCTGGCTGAGACCATCGACCTGTCGGTGGCCCAGACCATGCCCCGCACCATCCTGACCACCGGCACGGTGCTGGTCTCGGTGCTGATGTTGTGGCTGTTCGGCGGCGACTCGCTGTACGCCTTCACCTCGACCCTGCTCATCGGTCTGGTCGCCGGCACCTACTCCTCGGTGTTCGTCGCCGCGCCGCTGCTGGTCACCTTTGGCGCCCGCATGGAACCGCCGAAGGTGGTAGATGCCGAGGTCATGAAGGATGACGAGGTCGCGCGCTGAGAAGACCGCCGTCGCGGAGTCGCGGGGTCGGACGACATCGGGTGCGGTCACACCTGGTGTTGTCCGCCTTTCTCTCCTGACACCGCGACCTCGCGACACCGCGACGCCGCGACGGCTGCCCAAGGCTGTCCTCTTGTACCCGGGCGGCCCGCTGGCATCCTGCCGCCCGTCACTTCTCAAAGGAGCCCTGATTGATCGGACGTCGTCGCAGCCGCATACCGCTTCCTCCGCCCGAGCATGAAGGCCGGGCCCGCTACAACGAAAAGATCCGTTCGCTTCAGGTGCGCCTGATCGATGAGGTCGGGGCCCAGGTGGGTGTGGTGGGGACGGACGAAGCCCGCGCCAAGGCGACGGCTGCCGGTCTGGATCTGGTCGAGGTGGCTGCCGAGGCCAAGCCGCCGGTCTGCCGCATCATGGACTACTCGAAGTACCTTTTCGAGCTGCAGAAGAAAGAGCGCCAGGCCAAGTCCAAGGCGCACAAGACCGATACCAAGGAAGTGCGTCTGCGCCCCGGTACCGGCGAAGGCGACTTGAAGATCAAGGCAGGGCACGCCCGCGAGTTTCTGCTGGAAGGCCATAAGATCGCCATCCTACTGCAATTCCGTGGTCGCGAACTGTCGCACCGCGAGCTTGGTATTGAGATGATCCGCCGTTTCTCGGGGATGCTTGAGGACCTCTGCAAAGTCGAGTCCGAGCCGCGCCTTGAGGGCAAGCGCATGCACGCGCTGCTGGCGCCGACGGCCAAAAAAGGTTGAGCTTTGCCAACCGGTGACCGCTTGGTCACCGGTTGGGCCGGCCATCAGCGCGGGTCTGGAGACCGCCGACCGATGACCACGAACCTGATCAGCGCCACCCCCGCGATCATCGGCACCTGGGCGAGCAGGCACGGCATCAGCAGGTGCACATCGCCCGGCGCGAAGCGAGCGGCGAAGGCCACCGACAAGCCATTGTTCATATAGACGCAAACGCAGCCCAGGGTGATGGCCCCGGGCACGCCCAGCAGGCCCCGCGCCAGCCGAGCCGTCACCAGGGCCAGGGCCGTGGCGGCCACGCTCGCCAGCAGCGGCACCAGGAAGACGTGCGCATCCCAGCCGGCCCAGTGGTGCCGTTGGCCGGCGACAGCGACGAAGATCAATGCGCAGCTGCACGCCACCGCGCCCCGGCTCCAGCGGTGATGGTGCCGCGCCACCATCGCCGGCAGGCTGGCCCGGGTCACCTGGGCCAGGACGAAGGGCGCGCACAGCAGCAGCGCGATGTAGGCCGTGCGGCCCAGCACCGCCCAGGGCTCGACCGTGCCGCCAGCGGCCAATTGCAGCAGCGGCACGGTCAGCGGCGCGAGGGCCGAGGTGGCGATCACCAGCAGCAGCGCCAAGACCCGGTCGCCGCCCTTGAGGTCGGCGAAGGCGATCGACGACAGGCCCGCCGGCATCGACGCCACCAGCAGCAGTCCGGTGGCCCACTCTGGCGCCAGCAGCAAGGCTGGCAGCCATAGCAGCAGCGGCAGGGCCAGCAGCTTCACCGCGCTGCTCCCCGCCACCGCCCGCCACCGCCCGCGATCCCGCAGCGCCGCCGTGATCTCGGGGAAAGGGATGCGCAGCAGGCTGAAAAACAGGATCCCGCCCAGCAGGAAGGGCGTCAGCGGCGCCAGCCCCGCGTAGTCGCCAGGCAGATAGAAGCCTGCGGCCAGAGCCGCATAGGCGGTGATCCAGAACCAGGGACCGAGCAGGCGCTTGGTGACGGTTTCGACGTGGGTCATTTAAACACCCGTCGCGGGGTCGCGGGGTCGCGGGGTCGCGGGGTCTGACAGCCGTGCGATGCTGCCGATCGCCTCGCCGTGCATGCGCTTCCGCGAGCGAAAAGCGCCCTGCGTTCGGCTGTCCGACCCCGCGACACCGCGACCACAGTCTTTCGACCCCGCGACGGCCGTCATTTCCTCCGTGCCTCCCACCACTCCAAACGCTTGGCGATTTCGCGCTCGAAGCCAAAGGGGCCAGGCCGATAGAACACCTGATCGCGCAGCTCGCTGGGCAGGCAGTGCTGGCCGGCGAAATGGTCAGGGGTGTCATGGTCGTAGACGTAGCCCTCGCCATAGCCGACCTCGGCCATCAACCCGGTGGGGGCATTGCGCAGGAAGAGCGGCACGCTCGCGCCCGGGTTGGCGCGCACCGCGGCCGCGGCGGCAAAATAGCTTTTGGCTGAATTTGACTTCGGCGCGGTGGCATTGTGGATCACCGCCTGGGTCAGCGGATAAATGGCCTCGGGCATGCCCAGGTTGGCCACGGCGGTGAGAGCAGCGACCGCCACCTGCAGGGCCTGGGGATCGGCGCAGCCCACGTCCTCACTGGCGAAGATCACCACCCGACGAGCGACGAAGCGCGGGTCCTCGCCGCTTTCCAGTTGGCGGGCGAGCCAATACAGGGCGGCCTGCACATCGCTAGCGCGCATGCTTTTGATGAAGGCGCTGGCCACGTCATAATGGCTTTCACCGGCCCGATCGTGGTCGGGCGCGGCATTGGCCGCAGTCTCACGCACCAGGGCGCCGGTGATCGGACCCGGGCGCACCAGGGTCCAGGCGGCCTCGGCAAGCAGCAGCAGACGGCGGCCGTCGCCTCCGCTGAGCTTTAACAAGGGCTCCCAGGCATCCTCGGCCACGGTCAAGCCGGGCAGACCTTCGGCATGGGTCGCCGCCCGCGTCAACAGCGCGCGGCCGGCCGCCGCATCGAGGGCGTGGACCTGGAAGACCCGGCAGCGGGACAGCAGGGCGCGATTGACGCTAAACGAGGGATTCTCGGTGGTCGCCCCCACCAGCACGATGGTGCCGGCCTCGACATGGGGCAGCAGGGCATCCTGTTGCGACTTGTTGAAGCGGTGCAGCTCATCGATGAACAGCAGGGTGCCTTCGCCGAAGGTGCGGTTGGCCTTGGCCTCTTCCAATGCGGCGCGCAGGTCTGGCAGGCCGCTCAGGACCGCGCTGAACGGCGCGAAGCGCAGCGTGGCTGCTTGGGCCAGCAACCGGGCGATAGTGGTCTTGCCGCAGCCCGGCGGGCCCCATAGCAAGAGGCTGGGCAGCTGACCCACCGCCAAGAAGCGCGTGAGCAAGCCGGCGGGCCCCACCAGATGATCCTGACCGACCACCTCGTCGAGCCGCGTCGGCCGGATGCGTTCTGGCAGCGGGATCATGGGTAGACGCTACTGGGCTATGGTGGATGGGGTATGGGGTTTGGCCCGAC
>JBBQTJ010000185.1:0-6853 GCA_038213315.1 Planctomycetota bacterium | reverse complement strand
AGCGCCGCCAGGTCGCGCTTGCCGGTGCCCAGCTTGGGGATGTCGGCCACGGCGATGAAGGCGTTGGCCCGGGGACGCCAGAGGGCGGGCAGTGCGGTGCAGCGTTCAATCACGTCGTTCCAGTCCGCGGCGGGGCCGGTGTACATGACTACCAGGCGTTCGCCCTTGGCGGGATCGGGGACGGCGGCGACGGCCAACTCGGTGCCCTCGCCAGCGGCGGCCTGCAAGGCTGCTTCCACGCTGTCGAGAGGTACCATCTCGCCGGCGATCTTGGCAAAGCGGGCCAGGCGGCCGGTGATGAAGACGAAGCCGTCGGCGTCAACCTTGCCGATGTCGCCAGTGCTGTAGCCCTCACTCACCAGGGCCTTGGCGGTGAGGTCGTCCCGGCCCAGGTACCCGCGCATGCGCGCGGGGCTGAGTACCACCAGCAGGCCGTCGCGGCCGGGCGGCAGCTCGGCGCGGGTCTCTGGATCGATGGCGCGCACCATGATGCCGGGCAGGGGGCGGCCGACGCTGCCATCGCGCTGACGGACTTCGCGCTCGCCGCCGTGCTCGACGGTGGGCAGGCTGATCGAAACCACCGGTCCGAGTTCGGTGCAGCCGTAGCCTTCAAGCAGGTCGGCCTGGTAGCGTTCGCGGAACTGCGCGCGCAACTCGGCGGGGCAGCGTTCGGCGCCGACCACGGCGAAGCGCATGGATGCGAACTGGGCGGGTTCGATCCGGCGCAGATAGCCACGCACAAAGGTCGGGGTGCTGATCAGGAAAGTTGCCTTGACCGCCTGGAACAGCTCGCCGATGGCTTTTGCATCGTTGGGATCGGGATGGTTGGCCGTGCTGATGCCCTGGGTCAGGCCCAGCCAGGTACCGGGCACCAGGCCGAAACTATGGAACAATGGCAGGGGGTTGAGCAGCACGTCCTGGCCACCGATCACATGCAGGCCGTCCGCGATGGCGGTGCAGTTGGCCAGGATCTGCCGGTGGGTCAGCTCCACGCCCTTGGGGTCGCCGGTCGAGCCGCTGCTGAAGACCACCGCCGCCACTGCATCAGGGGCAGAGCCTTGCAACCACCGGGCGGGCAGCAGCAGATGGCGCAAGGCGTGGAACAATACGGTCAGCGTGGACAGGCCGGGCAGCAAGTCCTCGGCATGCAGGACGCGTCCGGGTAAGGCCGGATCGCCGATGCGCCGCAGGTACTGCTTGGAGGAGATCACCGTGCGCACGCCGGCGATAGTGCACATGCGCTCGACCTGCACCGGACCGGCGGTGTGGTTCAGATTCACCGCGGTGCGACCGGCCATGGCCAGAGCCAGATTCACTAGCGCTCCGGCCCGGCCCGGCGGCAGCATCACGCCGATCCGGGGTTCATCCGCCGGCAAAGCCAGCCGCGGGATCAAGGCCCGGGCCACCGCACCCAGCTTCCAGAAAGGCAGGGCGCCGCCCTGATCCTGGACCGCCATGGCCAGGGGCTGGCGCCGGGCGATGCCCAGGAAGGCGGCATCGAGAGAGCGGCCATCCAGCGCGGCGCGGTCCACGGCCTGCCCATTGCCCAAGCGCAGCACCTCTTGCCGAGCTTCGGCCGCGGTGGTACCGGCGGGCAGCGGGGCACCGAAGCGTACCGTCACCGGACGGCCCAGGCGCGGCAGCCAGCCCCGCCCGCGCAGCGCCTTGGGCATGCGCGCCATCCAGGTGCCATAGACCCCGTCCAGATGCGCAGGGATCACCGGTACGCCGGCGCGCTTGGCGATGCGCTCCATGCCGGTCTTGAAGCTGTCGATAGAGCCCGAGCGGCTGAGTTTGCCCTCGGGGAAGATCAACACGCAGTCGCCGGCCTTGGCCGCCGCGACGGCGGCGTCGATGGCCGCCACCAGGGCGGCACGCGGCCCGTCGCCGGCCACGCTGATGCAGTTGGCGGCGCGCAGCAGGCCGCCGACCACCGGCATCTTCCAGTAGCGGCCATAGACCAGGGCGCGGCAGCGACGCGGCAAGACCGACGCCACGATCAGGCCGTCGGCATAGCTCTGGTGATTGCAGAGCACCAGACAGCCGCCGGTGGCGGGGACATGCTCGGCGCCGCCGACGCGCAGGCGGAACACCGAGCGCACCGCCACGCCGATCAGCCAGCCCAACACCTGCTGGCGCCAAGCGACCAGCCCGGCCAGGCCGCCCAGGGCCACCACGCCGCCGAGCAGCATGAATTTTCCCTGCACGCCCAGGCCAGCCGCGCCCAGGCCCAGCATCACACCGCCCGCCAGCAAAATGGCGAGGGAGGTGATCCAGCTCACCTGGGACATGATCTGGCTGCGCCGCTTCGCCGGGCTGCGCTCCTGCAGCAGCACCACGAGGGGGACCTCCCACAGGCCGCCGAAGAAGCCGCACAGCGACAGCGCGGCGGCGAAGGCCCACGGCGTGGGCACAGGGTGGGCCTTGTCTCCGTCAGGTGAGGGCAGCCAGTGGCCACTGTCGACCCCGGCGATGAGCCCGGTCAGCAGCAACGCCCCGCCCATGCCCAGGGCGGCGATCACTGTCACCCCCGCCGGGTAGGCCCGGGGCATCAGGCGCGGCGCCAGCAGCGAGCCGGCGGTCACGCCTGCCACCAGGGCCAGGGCCAGGGCCGCCACGCCGGCCTGGTCGAAGCCGTAGACATTCTTGGCCAGCGGCACCATGCCGGTGGTGGCGACCGCGCCCAGGGCCCAGAAGGCGCACAGAGCCAAGCAGGGCGCCCACAGGCCCGGCGTGCCGTTCAGTGCCGTGGCCATGCGGGCGAACTGCCAGGGCCGCACCAGGGGCGCGTTGGCATCGGCGGCGGACAGCGCGGGTACCAGCCAGGCGCCGCTCAGACCCACCGCGCAGGCGACGACGGCCAACAGCGCCAGCACCAGGGTACTGATCAGATGCAGGTCCAGCGCCAGGCCGGCGTGCGTTTGCAGCCACTGGGCCACCACCGGGTCGGTGGCCGCGCCGATGCCCATGCCGCCCAGGATTGCCACCACCGTCACCGCGTTCAGCCGGCCGTTGGCGGTGGCCAGGCGCGATTCGTCGACCAGTTCGGGAACGATGGCCAGCTTCACCGGCGCGAAGACGGCGCTGGTGATGCCCAGCAGGACCAGGCCGAGGAGCATCAGCGGCACGCTATGCAGGGCGAAACCGGCCACCGCCAGGACGCACACCGGCAGGTCCGCTAGGCGACACCAGCGCACGATGCGGTGCTTGGGCAAACGCTCGCCCAGGCCGCCGGCCAGGGGCGCCAGCAGGACGAAGGGTAGCATGAACAGTACCAGCGCCCATTGGGTCCACTGGGCGCCCAGGTCCTCGGCTGCCTGGCCTGGGCCGAGGCGTTGGACCGCCAGGGTGGCGAGGGCCACCGCAACCACCTGGCGGAAGATGTTGTCGACGCCCGCGCCGCCGGCGCAGGCAAGGAGGTGACCGATGAAGGGATGGTGGCGCATAGGGAGCTCGCTTAATTAATAAACTATCGTTAACAAATGTCAACCGGCCGCCCGTCCTTGCCACAGCGGCCATCGCAGGCCACTATAGAGGACAGGAAGCGAGGCGCAGCCATGCAGATCACGACGGACGGCAATGCAATCATCGTCAAGGTTGCTGAGGACGGCTGTGCCGGGCTCTGGAAATTGCTAGAGCCCCACCTTGCGGGTGGCAAGAAGGCCGTGGTGATGGATTTCACGGGCGTGCAGTTCATCAACTCGGTTAATATCGCCGCAGTGATCGCCGTGCGCAACCGGGCCCAGACCGCCGGCGTCGCCTTCCACGCGGCCGGCCTGCAAGAACGCGTCCGCTCGATCTTCCGGGTTCTGCGCCTCGACCGCCTCTTTCCCTTGGATCTGGATCTGGCAACGGCGGTGGCGGTGTCGCGCTAGGACTCCGGAGCGAAACTGAACAGCAGGTGTCATCACAAGTTGAGGACTATGCTGTCAGCTGACTGGGATAGGTGATCAGAAGCCATTCAGCGCGGCAATTCCCAAACGGCATGCCTTGTGCGTACTACCGGCAGCGCGGACCCCATGTGTGGTTCCGCGGCATACCCCGGAGGCGCCATGCGCTGGATGCTCTTCTTGCTGGTGCTGCTCTGTGCGTCGGAGATGACCGCCGCCAGCTTGTGGCAGGCCGAGACCCTGGCGGACGGCAATCTGTATGCTGATCAGGTGGCTAGGAAAAAAGGCGACCTGATCACTATCCTGGTGCAGGAAAACACCTCGGTCAGCGAGACGCAAAAAACTGAGCTCAAGCGCGAGAACGATCTGGCGGCGGCGGTCACCGCCGTGCCCTTCGCTCAGAACAACGCCCTGGCCGTGTTGGGCAAGTCGCAGACGGGGACGCTGCCGGCCCTGGGTGCGAACGCCAAGAAGGAATACAAGGGAGATGCCACGTACACCGCTGATGGCACCGTAAAGGCTGTGGTGACCGGACGGGTCGTGGATGTGCTCGACAATGGCAACCTAGTCGTCGAAGGCCGGCGGCAGGTGCAGGTCAACAATGATACCAAGACCATCCTGATCACCGGACTCATCCGCACCGCTGACATCCGTTCGGACAATACCGTCGCGAGCGAAAAGATGCACAATTTCCAGGTTTCGATCGTCGGTGACGGGCCCATGGCCCGCACTCAGCAGGAGGGCGTCCTTGCCCGCCTGCTTGATCACGTCTGGCCGTTCTGAAGGGAGCATGACCATGGTCCGCTCCGTCATTCTGGTCCTGATCAGCGCACTGGCGGCCACCGGCGCCGAGTCGGCCACCGGTAGCCCGGCGGCGGCCAGCGCCACGGCAGGCGTACCCTCGGTCCGACTGAAGGATCTCTGCGACATCTACGGTGTGCGCGATAACCAATTGCATGGCATCGGCATTGTCGTCGGCCTGTCCGGCAGCGGGGACAAGAACGCTGCGACGGTGCGCATGATGCAGCAGATGCTGGCAACCAAGAATCTCAGCTTCAGCCAGGCGGACCTGGCTTCGAAGAATGTGGCGATGGTGGCGGTTACCGCCGATCTGCCCGCTTTCGCGAAGAATGGCTCGCGCCTCTACACCCAGGTGTCGTGCCTGGGCGATGGCAGCAGCCTGCGTGGCGGCGTATTGCTACAGACGCCGCTAGTGGCGGCTGATGGCAAAGTCTATGCCGTAGCCCAAGGCACGGTGTCCACTGGTGGTTTTGGCAATGCCGGTCCGACCATCGCGACCAGCGGTCCGGATCACCGCAATATCGAGACCGTCGCCGCCCTGTCGCAAGGGGCCTTGGTCGAACGCGAGGTCCCCGTCGCGCTGCTGATCGGTGACCGGCTCCGCCTGGTGCTGCGCGATCCCGATTTCACCACCGCCAGCCGAGTGGCTGAGGTCTTGTCCACCGCCTTCGGCGCCGAGCGCGTCAGCGCCGAGGATGCCACGGCAGTGGCCTTGGCCTTCCCCGGGCAACCCAGCGAAACCGCCCTGGTGGAGGCCATCGCCAGGCTCCAGCAGCTAGAAGTGGCGCCGGACCAGAAGGCGCGGGTGGTGATCAACAGCCGTACCGGCACCGTGGTCGCTGGGCACAGTGTCCGCCTCAGCCCGGTCGCGGTCAGCCACGCCGGTCTGTCGTTGCGGGTGACGCCGGTGCTGGAGCGCATCGCCAATCCCGCCGACCGCCGGGCGCCACCTGTAGAGCGCATCGCGTGGCTTGATCCGGTGACCAAGCTGCGTGGCCCTTTACCACCTGCCGGCATCACGCCGATGCCGGTTCCGGGTACCCTCAGCGTCTTCGAAGGCGCCTCGGTCGAAGAAGTCGCCAATGCGTTGAACGCCCTGGGCGCGAAGCCCAAGGATCTGGTGGCGATCTTCGAGGCGATGAATCGCGCCGGGGCCCTGCACGCCGAACTGGTGGTGATGTAGCCATGCCACTCGACGGAATCCTTGGACACGGTCTGCCTCAGGGCCCAGGCAGCGAGCCTGCTCGGTTGCGGGCAGCGGCGAAGCAGTTCGAAGCAGTGTTCCTCAACCAGCTCTTTCAGACGGCCAGTGCTTCAAAGATCGACGATGACCCGCTGTTCGGTGGCGACAATGCCAGCCAGACCTGGGAAAGCCTGCTGCACGGGCGGCTTGCCGAGGATGCCGCCGGCAAGATGGGCATCGCCGAGCTGGTCTTCAAGGAGCTGTCGGTCCAGGCCGACATCGCTCGCAGCACCAAGCCCAAGGCCACCCTATGACCACTCCTGTCGCCCCCGCTTTCGCTACCCAGTTGAAGTCTCATCTGGAAGCGGAACTTGCTGTGCATCGCCGCTTGATGGTCCTGGCAGAACGCCAGCAGCGCCTGTTGGTGACCGTCGACATGCCGGCCTATGCGACCTCGGTGGAGCAGGCCCAGAACCTGCTGACCGAAGCCAGCCGCCTGCGGCAATTGCGCGATCGCCTCGTCCATGGCCTCGCCGGCCTGCTGGGCATCAAGGATCGTGAATTCCAACTTGGCCTGCTGTTGAGTCGCCTGCCCGAGGCCATCCGTCCGCCCATCGTTGCGATCCAGTCTGATTTAAAGCAGGTGCTGGAGCGCCTGCGACAGCTCAATGACGCCAACACGCTGCTGATCCGCCAGGGACTGGGCCTGGCCCGGGACCTGATGACCGTGTTGCTGGGCGATCAGCGTCCGGCTTCCGCCTATGACCGGCGCGGCACCAACGGCGTGGCGATCGAGGGCCGTGGAGCGATCATCAATATCCGGGGGTGAGGGACGGACGTCGACGGACGTCGACGGACGTCGCGGGGTCGCGGGGTCGCGGGGTCGCGAAGTCGACAGCCGGACAGCACTAGCGATCTTGAAAAGATCTGCTCGCATACTGTCAGACCCCGCGACTCCGCGACTCCGCGACTCCGCGAC